>DATELO010000261.1:0-2956 GCA_035276505.1 Candidatus Nitrosocosmicus sp. | reverse complement strand
ATGCATCCTCTGAGATTGCAATTGGAGCTAAAACCAATGCAAGTGCAAGAACAACTGCTGTTGATACTAGTAATGTTTTAGTTGTATTCATACTTGTAAAATCTATTTTTATAATTTAATATATATTGGCCATTTTAGGGTTTTTTATGAATATGTTCAAGTAATATAAAACAGTAAATAATTCTGTTTGATTAATAGTTACAGGGCATGATTTAACCAGCATGGACGCCTTCATGGCTTTAGTAGGACCCTTCCAACAAATATACTAAAGAGTGATCTTTGAATCTTAAAGAAGATTCTTTAGTAAAATTTATTTCAAATCAACTTATAGTATTTACAACATATCTTTATCAATAATCATGATATCAGAAAGAGAAAATCGTCTTGTATTGGTTGAAAAGTGCAAGTATCTGATGTCAAAGTTACCTTTTGGAGAATTTGATATTGAAGATCTAGATATTACAATCATGGTGATAGAAAAGGAATCTGAGCGGATTAACAGGCCATTAAAAGAAATACTGATCAATATGGAGCCACTAGATAATCATGTGTTACAATCATTGTTTACTACCCCCGAATTGGTCAACTTGGGAAAAACACTTTCTCAGTATATTCAATATAATAGTTATATTTAGTTGAATTTATTAATTCAAACACTAAACAGAGACGATAAATTTATCACAAAATCTCAAAGTTTTCTATAGTGTGAATATGTCCATAAGTATGATCGTAGCAATAGTATTCCGAACACACAGAGCATCTTGAAATGGGCTTTATAGTGCAATTAGCAAATGTACAAGACGAATTGGCCCGTGCAGCAGTGCTTGTAGTGGTGGGTAGAGAAGAGGTATTCCTAGCACCCTGTTTGGAAATACTATTTAAGAAATATGCCATTTGATCTTACAGGTGCATTTTGGATATTAATACTTTTTACCCTTAGATTTGTATATAACAATATTACTATATGATTCATATATTTCTGCTTTAAAAACGAAGGATAACTTGAAGAAACGGTGAACTACATTTTATATTGTAAACCACCACGCATTAGATACAGAGTTAACTTGTAGACGAATTTAGATCAATTATTCACAACTACTATCGAGTCTTGGCGTGTTTGCAATATCAAAGTAATTAGTAATTATTTTCAGATTTAATTACTAGCGATAGTGGTGGGGTGGGGGATAGGATAGGATAGGCGGAATGTGTGTATCCACTTGGACATACAAACTCACCACCTAGTCTCTAAACTGTGCGAAACCTTCTACAAATTTCCACTTCAAATTCCATTTAGGTATGTTAGCCAGTTAATCAATAAAACAATTCGTAGAAACTCGATCAAATGCACATCTACTTTTGAAATCCAAACCACACTAAATATTTATATCTTCTCATTGCGAAATAATGGTTGTGAATGCAAATGATCCCAATAATTCTTCCGGATCTTTGAATGACCAAGAAAAAACATATCAGACTTTTAATATGGATCTACTGGATTTTAAGATAGTTTTATCTGGAGAACAAACCGGAAGAAAATATTCATTACTCGAAATTCACTTTTCTGGAGATGAGGATCTAGAAATTCCCTTGCATTCACACAGTAAAGAAAGATTGGTTGTGTATGTAATTGAGGGAAAATTTCTTTTTAAACAGGGAAAAGATATCATCCACGCAGAAAAAGAAAAAATTCTGATTCTTGAAAAAGATGTTCCCCATTCATATAGAAAGATTGGAAAGGATAAGGGAACTTTATTAATCATGTTTATTCCCGGCGGATTTGAAAACTTTTTTACCGATTTGGGCCTGACTAATAGAAAAAAACAAAAGACCGGCAAGGAAGACCAAGTATTGTTACATTTATTAGAAAAAAAATACGGAGGAAAATTTGTGTTTGAATAATATTAGACAACAGTAGATTAAACGTTATCTAATTTGGAACTTTCTATGTGAAATCAGGCTCTATCGCTATAAAAGTTTTTAAATTCACTTGCAAGTAATCTGCACTACTGTTTATTTTAATATCGTATCTTCAAAAAAGTCACATTTGGTTAACCGTACTCCACTCCTCTATTTCCAGATTAAAGGTACAAATAGAATGCATCGATGCTTGGTTCTAATACTCTGACAAGCTGACTAAATCAAACAACAAGATATATTTTGATCTTTTATTTTTTTATATAACTGTGAATAGTTGCACATATTTTTCAGACTTTATTGACAATAAAGTGGAAGGAGAAGATAAGGAGGAGATAACGTTATGAAGGCCGCAGTTTTTCGAGAGCATGATAAGGATCCAGAAAAGGTTGTAAAAATAGAAGATATTGATATTCCAAAGATAAAACCAAACGAAGTTTTGATCAAGGTAGAAGCAGCTGCTTATAACTATAATGATTTATGGGCAATATGGGGTAAGCCAATTAATGTGCCAATGCCACATATTTCGGGCACTGATATTTCAGGAACTGTAGAAGAAGTAGGCGAAGAAGTCACTTCAGTTGTAAAGGGTGAGAGAGTGGTATCTCATGGTAATTTGAGTTGCCGTATCTGTAATCTGTGCACCTCAGGAAGAGAATATGACTGCGAGAAAAGACAAGTTTGGGGCTTTCAAACAGGACCACTGTGGGGAGGTTATTGCCAATATGCACATTTACCTGAGGTAAACGTGACTAAAATTAGTGATAATGTATCTTATGAAGATGCAGCTGCTATCTCTATGGTGGGAATGACTTCTTGGCACATGCTTGTGGACCGAGCTAGGATACGACCTGGACAAACTATACTAGTTATGGGTGGAACAAGTGGGGTAGGAATGGCTGGAATTCAAATTGCAAAATTGTATGACTGCACAGTTATTGCCACTGCTGGAAATCAGCAAAAAATGGACAAGTGCTTGGAATTGGGTGCAGATCACGTGGTTAATCATCGAGAAGAAGATTGGTATAAAAAAGTAAGAGAA
>DATELO010000260.1:0-19978 GCA_035276505.1 Candidatus Nitrosocosmicus sp. | reverse complement strand
CTACTGTATGACCATTTCATCTTCAAACCTCTATCTCTCGATTCATTTGTAAAAATTCTCGAGAGTGAACAAATGAACTAGAATTTATTTTACTCTTACGATAGTAAAATTTTATTATTTGTTTTGCCTAAGTGGATTAATATGAATATTCTAATCATCGAGGATGATGACGATATATGTCAATTATATTCTATATGGTTAGAAGAAAATAGGCATGACTATATTATTGCTAAAAATTACGAGGATGGAATATCTGAATATGAAAAATCCATTCAGTATACCGACGAAAATTATAAATCCTATAATAACTCTTTTGATTTGGTAGTCTTGGATTATGATCTCCCATCAAGGAATATTTCTACAAATCAAAATGGTTTACATATTGCTAAGGAGATTTTAGAATTGAAGAATGATCAAAGAATAATGTTTGCATCAGCCTGGCCTAAAAAAGCATTTGTTGAATATGTTTCCACTCTAAAAAGTGTACCGGAGGTTCTTCCCAAACCATTCGAAAAAGAAGAATTCATAAATCTAGCAGAAAAAATTAATTTATATGATATTGCAAAAAAATTTACTAAACAACTTCGAGAAATGAAAAATCCTAATAGCCCAAATGTAGATATCAAATCCTTAGAATCGTTATTTAAACTCATGAATAATGCCCGAAGGGAATTTTTGCAAAAGGACAATGAAAAAAATGATGAAGCCGATCTTATTGAATAAAATTTAATAAAGTTTAATTTAAAGAACTATAAAACTCCTTTTGTGTCTTCTATGAAATATGTTCAGATAGATTTATCCAATGATATAGCTATTCTAAAAATAAATCGACCCGAAGCTTTGAATGCAATGAATTTGGATGTTATCGCCGAGCTTACTAGAGCAATTGATATAATTTCTGCAGATGATGGAATTAAGGTACTTGTTGTCACAGGAGCAGGTGAACGTTCATTCTGTGCTGGTGCTGATATTTCGTATATGGTAAACATTGATGCCGTAACGGCTGAGAAGTATGCCTCGTCGGCACAAGCTATGCTAAATAAACTTGAGAAGATGGAGAAACCAGTAATTGCAGCCATTAATGGTTTTGCATTGGGAGGAGGATGTGAACTGTCTCTTGTTTGTGATATTAGGTTTGCCTCTGAAAACGCAAAAATTGGTCAACCAGAGGTAACCATTGGTATCCCACCAGGATGGGGTGGAACTCAACGTCTTTTAAGAATAGTTGGACCTGCAAAAGCCAAGGAAATGATTTTTACTGGAAAAATGATATCTTCTAAAGAAGCTGCAGATATCGGATTAGTGAATCAAGTAATTTCCCTCTCTGATGCTGAAAAATCCGATCTGGATCCGTCGGTCGATCAAAGTAACGAAAAGGAGAAAAATATTGCTCTTTCAAAAATGCTCAATAAGAAACTTATAGAGTACTCGATATCATTTGCTAAAGAGATTACTAAAAATAGCTTTAATGCAGTTAGAATAAGCAAAATGTTGATCAATAAAGGTATGGATGCCGATATCGACACAGGATTGCGGTTAGAAATTTATGGTTGGGCACTTTGTTTTGCTCATGAAGATAGACATAAAATGATGTCTTCATTTCTTAACAAGAGTAACAAAAAGTAACTCTAATTTCGTTTTCTGCATTTTTTTATTTTTTTGAAACTATTTTCGAACCATCACTCGGTTTAGTTAAATATGTTTCACATTTAATGTCTAGTTTTTTATATTCTTCCCTCATGACCTCAGCCAAATGTAACCCCTTTTTCTTTGAATTCAAAAAAGCAATACTCGAGGGTCCGGCTCCACTTATTGTGAATGCCATTGCTCCCTCCTCCATGGATCTTTTTTTTACTTTATCGTAGCCTGGAATCATTTTTTTTCTAGCAGGTTCTATTATGCAATCATTGATCCCATTGCATATCATATTTACATCTTGGTTGTAAAATCCTGCGACTATTGAACAAGCATTTGCAATATTGTGAACTGTTTTTTCTAAATTTACCTTCTTAGGGATTACTTTCCTGGAGACTTCAGTCTTCATCTTTGGAACTTTAATTAGAGGTACACAGACTACTAATATCAAGTCACTAGGTGATTTGATTTTGATAAATTCTAATTTTGGGTATGTTTTAACTACTACAAAATTTCCAAATAGGGATCCGGCTATGTTGTCATAATGTTTTACCCCAGCACTAGCCAATTCACCTTCCGCAGAGTAATTTAGTAATTTGTTTTCATCCATCTTTAATCCAAATAGAGAATTAAGGGAAATGGCGGTTGCCACTGCCGATGCAGCGCTACTGCCCATTCCATATCCCGCGGGTATATTTTTTTCGATTTCTATCAAACACCTATAATTATATAGATTATATTCAGATATGATTTTTCTTGCAACTATACCTGCTGTATTGTAATTAGGATCATTTGGAATATTTTCCCCCCCATAGCCTTTCATAATTATTTTTAAATTGTTCTTGATTGTTTTTGGGCTCTTATTGATCTTTACAGTAACAATATCCTCTAACGCATCCAAGCCTAATCCAAAAACATCATACCCTGGGCCCAAATTGGCAGTAGAGGCTGGTGCGTGGGCAGTACATTCAGAAAATTCCGCCTCTATATCAACTTTCTTCATTGTGACCCTCTTCTCCATGGGTTAATATTCTTGATAATGCTGCCGATAAATTTACCATTCCATTCATAGTAATATTTGACATCGCAATAGGACTCAGCATATTTCCACTCTTATAAAGTGTTTTTATGATATCTTTACTTAGTAAAGACTGTTCTGAATCTTTTTCAAGATTTAATGAATTCAGAAGTGAAGTAATTGAATTAGACCAATTCAATATTTCTGGTAGTTTTTCAATTATTTTATCTCTTTTTGAAAGAACATTAATTTGAGGAATGCCTAGGCGTAACTTGATAGATTGTGATAGAAATAGTAAGGAAACGTAGCTAATAGGAGATGTTGCTAACGTGCCGTCCATGGTAAATAGTGTTACCTTGCTATCTGAATAAAAATTTGAAACAAAATAAGGACCACTTGACCTAAATACAAATAGTTCAATTTGTCCAGGTGTATCTACTATTACGTAGTCGGGATTAAGTTCTTGAACTTGATTTTGAATTTCATCTATTTTAGTAGAAATTAAGTCGTTGGCCAATATTAGCGAACCGTTTGGTCCCAAATTGTAGTCTTCCATTATTGAATAAAAATCAACTAATTCTCTCACATCTATATCTGGATCATACTGTAATTTGGATACTCCAGGATCTAGGTTAATCGAGATTGGAGCAACTTCATGACTGTGATACCACTCCAATAATCTTGCTGTTAGTAATGATTTTCCTGATCCGGCTGTCCCAGTAACGAAAATAGTATGCATTTAAATAATTTTTAGGTGTTATTGTAATTTTATTGTTATATTTGTATGATTATTATATTCCCTCTCTTGATCTAGTTGATATACATTGAACTGGCGGGTAATTTTCATAGTGGTAAGCATCATACCCATGATGCTCATTTTTTTATTTACACCGGTTTCGCTGAATGATGTACTATCTGTAGGTGTGATCCCGTTTATACTATCCTTTATAGCAACTATGGCCAGAATTTTTCTTCAAGCAATTAGATTTTACTATTTCATCAGAAAATTCATTGGTAAGAACGTCAGTTCATTTTGGAAGATTATTTATGCCAGATTAGCAGGGGAATTTGTTACCCAAACTACTCCTTCTTATATCGGAGGAGAACTTGTACGGATTGCTTTCTTAACAAAAAGTGGAGTTCCAGCTGGACGAGCAGCATGGGTAACCACAATGGAAATCATTGCAGATGTATTTGTAGGAACGATTCTGGCTTTCATAGCTGGATTTATCGCCATAGCGAATGGATCACTTTTGATCGGGTTGATCGTTATATCAATAGCTACTCCTACATTTGGATTTTGGTTTTTTATATTAATATATTCTGCAAAAAAAAATATTCAATTGCCTGCCTTCTCTTTAAAATTAGCAAGAAAATTTGTATCAGAGCAAAAAGCTCAAAAAGGTATTAATTCTGTTAATAAAGCTTTAGACGATTTGTGCGTTATGAGCAGAGAAAATTTTGGATCCTTCAAATCTGTCAAAATATTTTCAGTAGGTATTGCAATTACTTTAATAGCATTTGTTTTTCATGGGATATCATTTTTAGTCTTGACACATTCGGTTGACTCATACATAGGTTTATTTCTATCGTTTATGGCTACTTCATCTTCTACGATTTTGGGTACATTGCCAATTACAATAGGTGGTTCTGGATTAGCAGAATGGGGTCTGTGGGGATATATAAATCACTTAAATGATTTCTCTCAAATTGGGAATATACTACATGACAATGATCAACTGAACGTTATAATTGCTTGGAGAATTGCTTCATATTATATTCCTCTTGTAATAATGTGGATTGCATTAATGAGATTGACGTTGCGAACAAATTATTCATCCTCTACTCCATCTCAATCTTAATGTCAGTTCGAATAATATAATATCATACAATATTACATTTTAAATAATTTGACTTCCTCTTCATTACGTGGGATTATTGCATGATCTACTGAAAAATAAGATTGTTTTAATTACAGGAGCATCAAGTGGAATTGGTAGATGCATAGCATATGATTTTTCTAAATTTCAGCTAAAGGCCTTAATTTTAATTGCAAGAAATCAATCTAAATTAAATGAGACTGCTTCTAGTATCAAACAGAAAAGCTTTGAGATACTTCCAATCTCTTGTGACGTATCAAAAAAAGAAGAAGTTAAACATCTAGGGAAGGTTATTCATGATCGATATGGATATGTTGATATACTAGTAAACAACGCAGGCGTTGGACAATTTGGATCAGTAGAAAAGATATCTATTGAAGAAATAGAACGAGTTAGTTTCACTAATTATTTTGGCATGATTTATTTTACAAAAATCTTTCTAGATTCTATGATAAAAAGAAATACAGGTCATATTATCAATATTGCATCCTTAGCAGCTAGTTTTGGTATACCTGGAATGGCAGCTTATTGTGGTTCGAAATTTGCGATGTTAGGCTTTTCAGAATCCTTAAACCGCGAGTTGAAGGAAACCGGGATAAAGGTTTCTGTAATTAGTCCAATAGGTGTAAAAACCAATTTTTTTAATAACGAATATTTTGATTATAAATTTCCGATGAAATATATGCTAAATCCTGAAAAGGTTTCTAAGGCTGTTTTGAGTTCCATCGAATCTGGTTCATTTCAAATTTGTGTTCCCACCATAGCCGGTTTATCCATTCCTTTTAAATCCTGTTTTCCAGCCTTAACAGATTTAATAATTACACATAAATTTCGAAAAATTTAATTTGGAATTTAAATTTCTAAGCCTCATCTTCCTCATCATCTTTGTTACTTGGATTGTAATCCGATTCTACATCCATCATCAATGCACTCTCTAAATCAAATTTGAATATCTCTTCCATATCGATTTGATATCTCGTCTTCAGTAATTCACATAATTGATCACTTAATTTAGCTTTTGAAATCTTTATTTTATATTCATAGACAAATCCTTTCATCAGTTCTGACGTTTTTACATCATTTGATATTTCTATTTCTTCTACTATTGTTCTGCCGTCTGGCAAAGATTCATACAGTTGAATATCTGCTTTCTTACTTTGTTCATTAATGTCTAAAAAATAACCAGTTCTATTTATTGTGTCTAGTGGTTGAAAAATTGCATTCTTTAGCTCATTATCGGCCCAATCAGGTAGCCCATTTTCATCGGATTTCGCCTTTGCCACTCTTTTTGTCATATCTTGCCTCATTATGTACTCTAGTACTTTTTATTAAAAACCTTTTCAATCAATTTTTGTTGAGAAAGTGATATTTATTGGAAATGCTCAATTAGGATCTTGAACACTGTTCTAGATAATAGTTTTTTATTCAATATGATGAATTATCCCCAACCTCGATTAATACTTGTTGACACTAGAGCCTTTAATGAATATGCCCAGGGTCATATACCTGGTGCTGTAAATATCGATTTAATGCAATTTCATTGGTTGGATACTACAAAACAGGGAATTATTCAATTTAATAAACAAATGAAAATATTGTTAAATTATCTTGGCATTGATCCATCAAGCCATGTAGTTTTTTATGACCGCATTTCAGGACCAACTGCATCTAGAGGTGTCTGGTTGCTGAATTATTTTTCAGTTCAAAATGCGTTTATATTAGATGGTGGATTCGAGTATTGGACAAAGCTTAATTATCCGATTGAAACAACTACAAATCAGTTCAAGCACAACAGTAGTAGTTATAGTATAAACAAGAGTGTTTTGGCCGATGTTCAATACGTAAGAGACAGTATCAATAGCAACAAAGATGTAGTAATTATAGATTGCAGATCAGAGGAAGAATATTTCGGAATATTTGCTCGTGCATATCATAGAGGACACATTCCTAGATCAAAAAATATTGATTGGATCCGCAATATTAATAATGAAAATTTTTTAGAATTCGACAAACTTAAAGAACTTTACTCATTTGTATCTAAACAAACTGAAATAATTACTTATTGTCAGGGAGGATATCGAGCTGCAAATACCTATCTTGTTTTAAAACACCTTGGGTACGAAAATGTGAAAATGTATTTAGGATCTTGGGGAGAGTGGGGTAATAACCCCAAGCTTCCTGTCGAATAGGGGATTAGAGTTTGGCCCTTTGCAGAAGGGGTTTACGATTAAACGCTATTTCTTATTTATTGGAAGGCTATCCAGCTTTTCAAATTCTCTGTCAAGTTCAGTTGAATTTTGATTACCGTATGTAATTAAGATCCTATCGTCATCATTTATCACATAGTTCATAATGTCATTAGTTTCATTGCCATTAACATAGGATGTTAATTTATATTCGTCAGTTGTGCAGTATCGCTGGTTATTGTCTGTAACAAAGCACCCATTTGATATATCCATTCTAATACTCTTCAAGAATTCTCCTATTGGTACATTCGATGAGTGTTTATGCAGAGTAGTTCCATCAAGTGTGCCATTATAACTTTCAACGTGTATATAATTCGATCTTACCATGTATTTCTGCTGTGCCAGATCAACATCCGTACCATTTAGACTAATTAGTAATGCAGCATGTTCATGTGCAGAGCCGAGGTCCCCATATCTAGCTGCGACATTGTCACCTGGAAACAATATTGCCAATATAATTGAAAGACCAACTATCCCTGCAACAACAGGGACTATGATTTTCAAATACTGTTTTCTTTTCTTTCTTCCTCTTGCAAAATAACTACCGTCACTATTGGAATCTTTGTTAGCTGTATTATTTTTATTAGCATCCGCTTCAGTACTTTTCTTCTTCTTACTCATTCTATTGTATATCCTAGTAATATGTTCTCTAATTTAAAATTAATATTTGCAGTTTTAAGTCTTATTTGTCATTTCACCAATGATATTTTTTAGTTTCAAGGAGAAGGGGTGATTTGGATTATTAATAACAGTCAAAAATTCCCTGGGACTAAATTGTATATCACAGTAGCAAGGTAGAGGAGAAAGAGAGTTTGCTCCCGTTGCATCATGTAGTTCTTCCAAAACTTTTTTATGATCTTGATTTTCTCCTAGATTTGAATCAAGCATATCACATGGAATACAGTATCCTGACACCCTGTTAAGCAAAATATATGAAATTGCACCAAATCGAACAAAGGTGGTATATATCTCAAATAACAGTTTTTTAGTCCCTTCTATATCTAAATCATCCATTTTCATGGTCAGAATTAACTTATCAGCTATTGATAAGGCATTGATCGACCAATGCCTTATTCCAGGACTAGTATCTATTATGATGTAATCTGTATCAAGTTTAGTGATTATTTGTTCTCTAAGGAAAACCAATTTCCTGAACTGCTTTTTCCAATAGTCTGTTCCATTGCCCATTTCAAATTTGAATATTGCATCTCGACTGGGATTGGAAAATCCTGCATAAAGTCTTCCTTTGGATTTAGATTGTTCCTGTTCTTGTGGAAAAAGTAAATGGGTCATATCAATTATAGATTCATAGATATCTGCGTTATTATCTAAAAAATCATTTATCCATTTCTTTGGGTTTATCTTAAAATAATTGTGCAAACTTGGGGCATATACGTCCAGATCAAGTATAGCAACCTTCTTACCCATTTGAACCAGTAGTGCGGCTGCATTTGCAGCTATAGTTGTCTTACCCGTACCTCCTTTATAGGAATGTATTGCTATACAGTGAGTCATACTAAGTTTGCCTAATATTCTACTTGAAAGTTTAATATTAAATCTTTTGAATTACCATAACAAATACAAGTTGTAACACTAGGCTTTATACTGAAATATTTAGTATTTTATGAATTTTTTGAGAATTTACGTCAACAATGCTCACTACGATTCATTCAACTGGTATGATGGTTTACCTGCACTTTTAAAATGAAAAGTTATATGCGGTTCAAATCCGTTGAAATATAGATAAATAATACAGTAATAAATAGCATTAAATTGTTATTTATCTAAAACAAACATGAAAGTGTTTACTTATGAGTTTACTATCCCTGTTGATAATATCGATGTCTTATGGTTAGAAAGGGTATATTACAAGAGATTTTTAGTAAAGCGATTTACGCAGATAATCCTTCGATTTATATTGTGACCTACAGAGATCATGAGAATTTTAAACGAATTACATTAGAAGAATTCGTTATTGTCTCCGAGTATTTTCAGAGGATACCTGCATCACGAATAATTAGCATCGAATTACAAGGACAAATCCTTTATGAAAAAAATTAAAATATTACCCCGCTCAAACACCAATAACAATAATCATGGAAAACAATGTTACTGAATTTAGTACCCTATGCAATAAATTGGTTGGATTAGACCCCAGGATTCGGTTCGTAGGAGTTGCTGATAAGCATGGCTTGATACTTACAACTGCAGAGAGGGAAGGTATAATTCCGCTTTTAAATGATGAAGAAACTGAACAATATGCTATTACTGCATCAACAAGACAATATACTAGATTAAGATGGCAAGACCTTCTTGGAAAACTAAATTATACTTGTTCCCTTTATGAAAAAATACTAAGGATTACAGTTCCAATAACAAATCAAAAAAATAGATTGGAATACCTCTTAATCTTCACTTTAGATCCAAACACAGATGATTTTGATTATATTATTATGGAAAAAGTAATTCCCTTTGTTGGTGATTTCTTTTCAGATGTCTTGACAAAAACACTATAATTTTTAGAATTTACAAAAAGGTGATATTGTATATTCAAAAAGAACTAGATGATCGATTTTAATAATGAAAGTTGTCTAATACACATAGATCTTTCACAAATATATTTGCGTTGATCCATGTCAATTCACTTGTAGGGCTAACATGAATTTCATTAATGTTTATAGCATGTAAATGAATGTTTTTAAAACAATCCGTGATATCTTGATTGTTGACGACTATAGGTAATACTTCTGTCAATCTTGAAGAATCTGTGAAGGTCATGGGGATTATTAATATCAGTCCTGAATCATATTACAAAAATTCGATCAAACAAACTGAAAATGAAATTCAGGATACATTATATGAGATGGAAGATGCTGGAGTTGACATAATAGATGTTGGAGGTATGTCTTCTGCTCCATACCTTAGAACAATGATCCCAGTTGAGCTGGAAATAAGACGATTGTATAAGGCCGTGTCTGCAATTAGACAAATTAGTGATATTCCTATCTCAATAGATACTGCGCGCTCTAGAGTAGTCGAATCTCTACTAAAATTGGAAATAGATGCGATAAATGATGTTACTGGATTGAAATTTGACACTAAAATGTCAAAACTTGCATACGAAAATGATCTACCCATTATTCTCGGTGCGTACATATCTAACAGTGAAAATTCGCATTATAGTGGCGATGTAAAAGATACTCTATCGCTTTTGCGAGATAGTATTATAATAGCGCAGAAATTTAAAATTGACACAGATAATTTAATCGTAGATCCTTCTATTGGTTTTTTTAGACAAAATGGGTATAACCAATTTTTCTCAAGAATCAAAGAGATAGATTGGTATGTCCGTGACTTGGAAGTTCTCTCAAATATTCGGATGTTTAAATCTCTTGGGATTCCGCTTTGTGTTTCCATATCAAGAAAATCGTTTATCCATTCATTGTTTGGATTAAGCGTTGAAAACAGGTTAATTCCGTCAATTATAGCTGAGATGCATTGCGCAACTCATGGAGTATCTTTGATAAGAACTCACAATGTAAAAGAAACGAGACAGGCACTGGAAATGCTTGAAGTATTAAGTAGATAAGAAAAGAATCAAATTGTAACAATTATAACTATTAAGTTACCAAGGGTTTTAGATTTAATTTGAGAAAGGTTCATGATATTAATCATATTACTCCGGGTATATTGCTATCCGTAATCGAGGAATTCGATGCAGGAAAAAATACGTATGTTGATGAAGGTGATGTCCGGGCTTCAGTTATTGGGGGTTCCGCAATAGACTTTTCTGATCGTATATTAAATGTGAAACAAAAAAATCCTCCAATGATCCCTAAAATAGGTGATGTTGTAGTAGGCTATATTGACATGTTATTTGGAAATATGATATCTGCAAGAATACTTTATATTAATGAAAAGCTTACAAAATCTGGCTTTTCGGCAATAGCTTCTACACGTATATCTTATTCTGGTGGTAACTATAATTCAAATTGGCGCGAGAGAAGCTATAGGGGTAAATATGTTTTCAAAGTGGGGGATATAATTAGAGGAAGAGTATATAGCTTATTGAATTCTTCGATCCATTTGACTTTAGATGAAAAAGACTTGGGAGTAGTCTATACCATGTGCTTTTCCTGTGGCAATGAGTTTACTAAAGTTCCAGGGGGATTAAAATGCAATTTCTGTGGTAATTTTGAGGATAGAAAAGTTTCCGTCGATTACGGGAAGGAATCATTTACCCTTTTATATGATAAACAATTTCTCAAACTATGAGTTCTATTCGTGTAGGCTTTCAAGGAGAATCTGGGTCCTACAGCGAAACCTCTGCAAGTATCGAATTTTCAACTCCAAATTATTCTTTTGTCCCTTTCAAATCCTTTCGCGAATTATTCGATGGAGTCGAGAATTCTGTAGTCGATTTAGCCGTTGTACCGGTAGAAAATTCTACAGAGGGTAGTGTAAATGAAACATATGACCTATTAGTGGAAAAACCTCTCTTTGTTATAGGAGAAATATATCAAAAAATACACCATTGTTTAATTATTAACAAGACCTCAAATGCAGAAAATATTTCAACTGTTTATTCTCATCCGCAAGCCCTGGCCCAGTGTAGAAGATACCTTCAGTCAAAATCTTTAGAATCTATTCCAATGTATGATACAGCAGGATCTGTTAAATTTATTAAAGAATCCTTGAAATACAACTCAGCGGCCATAGCAAGTAAACGCGCAGCTCAAATATATGATATGAAAATATTAGATGAAAATATAGAGGACAATTCTAATAACTATACTAGATTTTTTGTTATATCAAGAACATATAGAAATAAACCAGACTACGATAAGATGTCTGTAATCTTTTCTATATCTCATACTCCGGGCTCATTATATTCAATACTCAAAGAATTTGCAACAAGAAAAATAAATTTAACTAGAATTGAATCCAGACCTACAAAAAATGTACCTTGGGAGTATTATTTTTTTGTTGATTTAGAAGGTAATACTCACGAAAAAAGAATTTCTGATTCTCTTTCTTCCATAGAGAACATAGTCAAATTCTTCAAGTTACTGGGGTCTTACAAGCGGGCCGAAATAAATTAATCAGATTGTATTCTAGTTCTAATACCTAGACCTAATATTACTATTCCAGTTATGATTAGCATCATTTGACCGCTGAATGCTATCGGACTCGCCTTTGAAAATGCTCCTAAATTCAAATTCAATATATCACTACCATCATTAACAACTTGAATGCTATATTTTCCATTGATCTCTGATGTAATAGTTTCATTAAAAATTCCATTGACGCCTGTCTCGTTCAATATCAAATTGTTATTGGGGTCCATAATTAAGACTCTTGATTCAGATCCATTAATATATACATTTGCTATGTTGCCCGCGTTCATATCGGGTGTAAAAACCTCTGTTTGATTTGGATCGATCTTTTCAGTTATTTCTACAAATCTCGGAATATAAGAATCGACGATCGAGATAATTCCTATACCAATAAATGTGAAACCCGCAACGAAAAATATTACAAAAGAAAGTCTTCTTGAGATAATTACCATAAATTGGCTTATCTAGTCAATTGATTTAATATAATCTTTACAATAATTTAAATAAATTATTCGATATCCTGGTTTCGCGAAGTCTAAGAGGACTGATTAGTAGACATCTGCCTTAATGGATCTCCTTACTTTATCGACGTCTCGATAATAAAATCGGACCTTGTTTTTTCATTTGCTTCCCTCTTCTCTATATGATGAATATTATTAAATATTGATCCATAAAGACGAACATAATTTGTATTTGTATGTTTTTGCCGATCAGACCTGTATAATAAATAACAAAATTCAGCAATGCTAAAGAATTGAACGATTTTTCATTTATCATTTTACACAATTTTTCTATTCCGTATCATTTTTTTGGTGAAATGATCTATAACCAATGTTGAAGTTTGAAAAATTCCTCGATAGGCTCCTTTTTCAATAATTTAATAAACGCTATTGCTTGTGGAACTGAAAGTACTGGCTTTGAAAAAAAATTGTCAGTACCCAATCTCGGACAAGCAACCTGAACAAATGCATCAATTTCTCTAAAATTTTCGAGTTTTTCATTAGTAATCTCGGTCAATGCTAGTAACTGTGTATTTATTCCCAATTCTTTCAATTCTTTTCTAAATTCTAAAGCTTTGATGTTTGCAAATTGCCCTTCCTTAAGACCAATTATTATTCCAATGTTTCTAGCATCGAGTGCCTTGTATACCGATAAAATTGCTCTCTTTTTCATAATTTCAGCTTCTTCATTTATTTGTGTGAATTCCTCAAAGTAAGGGTCTAGCATAAATGTTGGTTTTTCTGTTGATAGAGCTACACCAATTGAATGAAATCTGCTCTGACCGAGAAATATAAATGCCTCAATATCATGTTTTATTTTATGTAATGGATGAAATTCGCAACCAAACACTTGTGCATCATTCAATTGGCCTTTTCCCTTTCCTATTTCTACATTGTAACCATTCTTTTCAAATATTTCCTTTACTTTATCGATCTGGTGTAAGTGCTGACTATCTGTTACCAATGAAATTGTCTTATATCGTCCTTTTAATTCATTTGCGCACTTTAATGCAATTTTATCAAAACTGATGGTGTCAAAAGCGTTTATCATAAACACCTTTTCGCCAAAATTTCCTAAACTGATTGTGTGTCCTACGTTAAATAATATGTCTGCACCCAGCAAACTCGCAGCCTGAGTATTTAAATCACAAGAACCCCAACTTTTATCGCCAATGATATAGGACGTTATATTGAATTCTTTCTCGATATTTTCGGAAACTTTTTGAATTTTTGGTAATAAAGGTTCAGGACCATTCAGGGCCACGGAATGAGGCTTCTTTGATTTAATGATTTCAAAAATACTCTTCTCATCTATTTGAATCATATTGAATATCTATTTGAATCATATTGATTTTATTCATTAATATTTTTATGTATTTTGAATAAGACCCTTGTTGAGAAATTTATTCTTCTTTATATGCAATTTCATTTTTTATATACGTTTGTATAGGTTTTACAAGTGATCATTATTATTAGAATTTCGAGGTATTATCGTCTTTTCTATAATTTTCATAGTATTCAAATTTGGAATCAAATTATTGATAAGATTTTCCAATATAGTTCAAGGGGGTTAATCATATCTATGGCTAGATGCCAAATCAAAATTCGGTTACTCATTAAGCAAGCATGATTTATATGTACGGGATCAGGGGACCGAGATTTCTAAAATTTATCGAGTGTCCAACATTTTGTCACTTAGTACCAATGTATTCTTCTTGTCCTTTTCTATAGCTTCGTCAACAAATAAGTTGATAGTTTCTATCGAGTACAGTCTTAAAATCTCCACCAGTTTAAAACTATGATTTATTTCGTAATTCTTAATCTTTCCTTTATGTTTATTCTCGATCACGATTTTATTCTTGACCAACTGAGGTAGAATTCTTTGAACAGACCTCAATGGAGTATCACTAAACTTGCTTATTTCTTTTGATGTGAACTTGAATTGTTGATTAATTATGAAAAAATCTATAATTCTAGCTATATTATTTCTAAAAATCCTTTCAAGAGGTCTATTTTTTAGAACATCTGGATGAGCATCATCTTCCATATGAGTATATATGTCTTATTTTATAAATGTCTTGTGCCATATTTGGCGTTAAAGGTCTAGTCGCATGGTTATAGCTTTCTTCACGAATCCTAATTTTTCATAAAATTTTACTACGTTTGGGTCACAATCAAGAATTATCTTGTAACATCCATATTCATTTGAGATTTCTATCAACTTATGAATCATTTCTCTTCCGACTCCTATCCCTTCAAATTCCTTTCTTGTTGCTACATCTTCAATATGGCCGACCTTTCCTCCATTGTGAATAAATTTCTGTTCAACCAAAAGTGTAGCTGTGCCAATGATTTTGTGACTTTCTAAATCTTCCGCAACAATTATTATATGATTTTGATTTTCCAGAACTTTGCGTATTATCTCTCTCTTTAATTCATCATTTGAATAAATATCACCAACTATCGTTAAATTGGAGAGAGTTTCAAAGAACCCATTCTCAAAATCACTTTCTTTAATATTTCTAATCAGGATTGACATGTATAGATTTATTTAAATATTATTCAAATTATTCTTTACCATTTTGTTTATTCTTGATTTTTATTTGATATCTCAGTTAATTGTAAAAAAAATGATGTGTTAAAACCAAATCTATCATGAAAAATTATTTGTATTGTAATTAGTTTATCCATTTACTATTAGAATCAAACTATAGAATGTCTTTATTTCATTCACTCGTATAATGCATGTACAAATTCTTTAGAAATGCTAATTAATATATTTCCTTTAATTAATTATTAGTGTAAAAATAGTATCCATGACATCCGAAGTTGAAATTAACAATCCATATAAGAATAAGATGGCCAGAATTATGGTAGTAGATGATGAGAAAGATATTCTTAGAATTATTAAGAGAGATTTAGAAATAACCAATGAATTTCAAGTCGAAGTATTTTCGAGTGGACATGATGCATTGAATTCTTTTAAGAGTCATGAACTAGGATATTATGACGTCATTATTACTGATATTCGCATGCCTAGAATGAATGGCTTTGAGTTATATAGGCATATAAAAGAAATGCGTCCAAACACCAAAATGGCGTTTATAACTGCATTTGAAATTAATAAAGATGAATTTACAAAGGTACTGCCTTCAATTGATGTTAAAGATTTCATAATAAAGCCAATTGACATGAATGATTTGATTTTCAAAATCAAATCGATGTTGGCCACTTGAAATAAGATCTCAAATCAAATGTATAAATTAACCTTTAAATGCTAAGCATAGTACTATCCAGAATTAATATCTTTTTACTGATTATCGTAATCGGTGTCGGAATTTCATTATCTATACTATCATATCATTATTCTGGTCTGACAGCCGATCAAATTGGGGAAATTGCTTCTAATGATATTAGATCCAACGCTATAATTGAAACAGACGGACTATCAAAGACTTTGTTACACATTATTGATCCTGTTTCTACCAACTTAGAAATTTTATCCAGAATTGTCAATTATAGTAATATTGAGGGGACCAATATAATTATGGATGCTGTTCAAAACTCAACAAGATCGTTGACCGAAGGTTATTATTGGATAGATGAAAATGGTAAAATCGTTTCTATTAGCAATGTTAACTCCAGCATAATTGCTTCATACAGCGGCATCGACTTAAGCAATAGAGAATATTTTGTTATTCCTAAAGAAACTCATGCTAGTTACTACAGTAGCGCGATAGAATCGATAGACAAAATTCCTCGATTATATATATCGTTCCCGGTATTGGATAGATCTGATGAAGTATTTAAAGGGGTAATCGTGGCTTCTATAAAAATACATGAACTTGGACGTTTCTTACAGAGTGAATTGGCACCTCAGGTTGCAGGGAATGTTGGATTGATGGATAAAAATGGCATTATAATTTATGGAAGTAATCCTTCTTTAATCGGTAAATATTACCTTGGAGAAGAATTTCAATCTCTCGTCCCGGAAGAAATTCGAGGACCATACAACTCTCTTTTGGCCAGATCACTAAAAGGATCTGCAGGAGCTGAAGATTTGATTTTGTTTGGTGGTAATAAAACTACTCTTACATATCAACCTGTTTTCATAGGTGGAAAGTATCTATGGACATTGTTTGTTAGTTCTCCTCATCAATTGGCTGCCGAAGTTGGCGTATTAATCAATAATCAGAAAAACTTTAGCACATTAATGATATTAATAATTGGGGCCGTTGCTCTGGGTATTGCATTCTTGATCCTATCTTGGAACAAGAGATTGGAATCGGCCGTAAATTCTAGGACTATTGAATTAAAAGATGCCAATAATTCCTTGCTCCGGTATAACAAGTTATTGGAATCCGCAAATGAAAAATTGAGTATTCATGACAAGATGCAAAAAGAATTTATCAATATTGCCGCTCACGAATTAAGAACTCCAATTATGCCAATACTTGGAGATGCCATATATCTTGAAAGGCAATTTGAGGAAGGTAAGACAGAGGTTATGGTTGATAGGGAACAAGTTAGTTCCATAATACGAAATGCTAAGCGTCTAAGAAGACTAGCTTCAGATATTCTGGATATTACCAAAATCGAAAGCCAATCACTAAAGCTCAATAAAGAACACTTCAATCTCAATGATATAATCCTATCTTCTATAAGCGACATAAAGGCCCAATTGTTAAGCAGTAATCCTGAGCAACTTGAAAATCTCACAATTGGTTACGAACCTCAAGATATTTTCGTATTTGCTGATAAGAATCGAATTACTCAAGTCATTTTTAACCTTCTTAGTAATTCAGTTAAATTCACCGAAAAAGGCTCTATTGAAATCATGATAAAAAGTGAGAGCGACACATCGGGTACTACTTTTGTGGTAGTAAGCATTAAAGATACTGGACAAGGTATTGATAAGGACATACTACCTAGACTTTTTACAAAATTTGCTTCTAAATCCTTTGAAGGAACTGGATTGGGATTGTTTATCTCCAAGAGTATTATTCATTCTCATGGGGGAAAAATTTGGGCTATCAATAACCATGATTATGGTGCCACTTTCTACTTTAGAATACCACAACAATAACAAACATACAGCTATCTAAATCATACGATTCAAGGTTAGAAATGTTATCCGTTTATCGTAATTATGCTTAATAAAAAAGGACGTAAAACAACAAATCTTTTACAAAAGGAATATTTTTAAAAAATCAATTGACTAAATTGACGAATTTCTCTATTGATTGTTTTCTTTCTCATGCTTTGATTTTTCCAATCGTTTATTCCATGCCTTACTGGCAACAAATAACAAAACAATAGTTATTAAGAGTGAAATTTCAAGGATTATAATACTAGTTATTGTGAGTGTTTCAAATATTTGAATTAAAACAACCCCCATAATATTGCCAGTAATTAATGCAATAAAAAAAATCTTTGCCAATTCTTTCTTTGTCATTCTGCGATGATCTTTTCGTATACTGAAATTAAATATATTTTTATTGAATTCATTCTTAATATCCAATATGATACTATATCGGGAAAATTCTGTTTTGAATTTGATAATGTAGAATATATATTTAATTCTTATGATTGATTAAAAAGTTAAATGCGATAATCAAAAACTATCCAATCCGCCTACATCTATCTCTCCATTCCAAATATTTACATTCTCTGTCGTTCCTACATCTGCGCTTGCCCTTGAATCGACTCTGAACATACAGTACCGACATCCCCTGCCTTTGAATCTTCCATTGGATTAAGTGCCATACTTATAAAAGACATAATCGACGTAATGAATATCATATCCATCAAACCCAAAAATATTAAAAAGGACGTCCATGATTTGTTACATCCAATGAAAGTTTGAAGTTTTGCATTGTCTTTCTAACAATACTATTATCGTAATTGATTCAACTTGCTTTGTAATTCTTGTTGTTTCAATGGTAAAACCCTCAAACCTATTTCGGTTATCTTATATTGTAATCGCTTTTCCAACATATACTTTTTTTCTATGATTTGTCCACTAAACTTCGACCTTCTAACTCCTTAAGGGACATTACAACTTCGCATCTAGATAGCGTTGTATATTTTGCAACCTTTATGGAGTAGTATGACCAATCCCAAGGTCATTCGAAAAGGGGAACTAAAGCACGAAATACTGTCAAATCCTGAATTACTATTCTTAATTTATTAGCTTAAAAGTCATATCCTACTTGGTATATATTTATTCAACCTTATGGATTGATTGTCATTTCATTATATTAGTTCGATTATGTATATGCTTTGATTTAATGTCGTTAGTCCAATTTTGATTGAAATACATGATCAGATCTCCATATCTATTTATCTAAATGTTGTTTAGTCGTATTTAATGGTAGCAGATAAGACTATAGCCTTAGATCTAGATTCCGTATTGGCTGATGTAATGCAAATCTGGTTAGAAGAATATAATAACATATTCCATACGGATTTTAAGAAAGATGATATTTCTGATTGGCACATTTATAATGTATTGCCCATAAGTAAAGAAGAAATTTCAAATTTATTTATAACTGTCTGGAAAAACAGATGGCAAGATATTCCTCCTACTAGTAATGATATCGCTGAGGTAACTAGTCAATTGATCAACCAAGGATTTAGAATCTCCATTATCACAAAAAGAGAACGAATTACTATGCCCTTTGTCTCTTACTGGCTTGATCTTTACAAAATTTCGTTTAGCGACATCATTTTTATTTTTGATGATGCTTCGAAGAACCACTTTCCATTCTTCCTTTTAGTGGATGATTCTCCTATTAATGCAAGAGAAATTCTGTCCCCTAAGAAAATAATCATTTTTGATCAACCCTGGAATAGATCACTGGTATCTTATATTAGAATCGATAAATTAAGTCAATTAATTAATTTATTGTGATTATTTATCGCTTAACTTCCCATCCAACTCAATAAAAATTCTATTTATTGTAGAGGTTAGTCCGTTATAATTACTTAGAAAATTGCAAATATCATCAAAGTCATTATTATTTGAGATCGGCTTTCCGAGATAATCTAATTCTATTTCCTCGTTTTCAGTCTTTAGATATATCTTTAGTACATATTCTCTTGAAATGTTACTTTCCTTCCTTACATACTCCCTAAGTTCAATTTTCCTTACTACTCTTCCTTCAATCTTGAATTTATTGTCTAGTATTACTTTGGTTCTATTCAAATTCAACAATAATATCATACTATATGTTGAATTAACTATTAAAGTTCCGTTTAAAGAGTATTGTTTATTTCGCTATTTATAATCCAAGAATCGTATCCATTCGGGAAACCATAACTGACTTTCATGTACACCAATCCCTTTGGCTAGAATTTCAGGGGAATTATAGAATACCGAATCAACTCCTAATTCAGAAGCTACTTCCTTATTTAAATCATCTATGTACGATATCTTGCCGATATATTTTCTGCCTATTAGATCTTTTTGTTGAGTATATAATCCAACTTGCCTACCATCCACGGTAGGAACGTAACTTACCAATACATGTATTTTATTTACATTAGATTTCTTCAAATAAAAAACTGTTTCTATGATTGT
>DATELO010000259.1:0-2464 GCA_035276505.1 Candidatus Nitrosocosmicus sp. | reverse complement strand
GTAAAACAATTTAAAACTCATTAGATTTTTTGCTTTTTTCCTGAAATTCAATTTGCAGGTGCTAAATTTCGTTTTTCATTTTGGAATTATCCTCCTTTTTGAGTGCTCTTCATTAATACCCCATAGACTAACCTCTCAATTTGCCATTTGTATATGACATAGGACGAGAAGGAGGCCAGATTTATTTAGAATGCTACCAATGGTTCATGCCGCAGAAGGATAACCAAAATTCTTTTCAATATCGCTATAGATTGAGATTCTGCACATTGAGATCCTTAAGAGTATGTTGTATACACATTCATAATCCATCTCCAAATGTTTGCGAATCTTTTGCTAATGGGATTACCTGCATGCAGAAAAGTAGTTCTAACTATATGAAAATTATTGATGAATTCTTATCAGCCATCTATCGAATTATATTTTAAGAAATTTTTTACCTTGGCAGCGCATAATGATATATATCATATTCACTGACTACTATATCTAAGCAACATTTCTAAAACTTGTGCAGCTATTTTAGTTATACAACATAAACTGTTCAGTCTTGTCTTTCTGGGTAGGTTACATATTTTTCTATCATCGAACTTTATTCAAATTTTCAACACATTAAGTCCAGTATCTTCTACTAGCTCCATTATCCTCTTCTTTTCCTTTCCAAGCCCTTTCCAATCAACTACTATATAATTAACTTCTTCTATACTCTTAACAATCATTTGCTTTAGCATATTTTCATCGATCGATTTCAAGTCATATTTAGTAGCCACAGCCGCAAGGCAGAACTCAGATTTCAACAATAATTTGTTAAACTTTATTGGATAATGTGTTCCTCCCAAGCCAATTCCAACCTTTTCACATCGTTTTCCTAGCCTATTCCCAATAATATTTAACAGACAATTACATACAAATGAAGTTGCATTTCTATCAATCCATTGCCATTCTGTTGAACCAATTTCTATAAAAAGTACTGGTTTTTTTAGTGATGTAGGTCCATGGTGTGTTGCTTCTATAACAATATCATAACCGGGAATTGAAGACTTCGCATTAGTAATCTGCATTAGATATTGTTTCTGTAAATATGGATACGATATTGCTATCTCTCTTCGATTTCCACCATAAGGACTATCTGCATAATTGCCTGTACAATGACAAGTTAAAGTAGGAATCCTGTTTCCAGATACATGTTTCGAAAGGAAGATATACGATGAAAACATGTCTTTTGATTTCCAAAATGATATATCATCTAGATCCTCTAGATAAAGCAGACTCTTGTTAGAAACAAATAGATTAACATTTTTGTATGCTTCTGATTGAAGAATAAGGGCATTACTGTTACTATTAGTTATTGAAAAACCTTTATTATTTCTCAAGTAATCCACCATAGTCATACTTGCTAAATCCTGTTTTGAAGCGACCAGGGTATAGTAGCGATAATCCAATATATTCAACTTGATAGAGAGTATATATATTTGACTTGCAAGGATTTCTCCTAAAATTCTTGAAACGATATTCAACTTATAGATATCTAAACTTGCTTAATGGATTGAACTTTGTATATATCTTCTACTAGAGACTAGTTATCAAGAATATTAGATAACGTGAACTTGCTACTAATTTATCTTTTTTTCCATTGCGGATCAAGTGATAAATAAATTATCAAAGTTTTGGCATTAGTATCCAACAGCAATAATACAACATAAGGAGAATAAAGGTCATTATTTCATGTGCATCCCTTGTCATTCAAAATTATGCGTTAAGAGATAGGATCGACTCAATATTCTAGATCCTAACACCATAAAATAACAATGGCACTGAATACAAATATGTATAACAAGCGCAAATCTACCAATTGATACATTGCTCCTTGTGGATATTCCTGATTTTGGTTATACAGAGAATACATTTCCTTATTCCACCTTAGTTCTGTTTAAACCTCCCATTATATCTTTGATGCGACAGGGAAGTTTCATCTTTTCTGTTATTGTCTTAGAAAAATAAGACGTTTTCATTAAAGACAATAGATAAACTATCAAAAATGGTACTCTTTATGAGATATCTTCTTGGCATGAAGCAATATTAAGTAAATTTATAAAATGCATTAAACTATTGTTTATTGAATTTAATACAATGAGCGATAGCATTAACGAAAATGACGAGAGTATAGAAGTTAATGATAACTTTGATAATCGAGATTTATCTAAAGAGGATACTAATTACGATACCACCACGGTAGGCTCCACCTCACAGATTACCACCACTAATCTACCATCACAAGATACCAATCAACAAGATACAAAAGCTGTTTCTGATTCAAAATTCTTTGCCATTAGAACTACAGGAGGACAGGAACATGTAGTTGCAAATATTTTACAAAATAAAATTAACGCAAAAAAGATTGGTATTCGTTCAATTCTTGCACTTGATAACTTCAAAGGATACATAATTGTTGAAGCTCCCGACGCAAATG
>DATELO010000258.1:0-6560 GCA_035276505.1 Candidatus Nitrosocosmicus sp. | reverse complement strand
CATGAAAATCTGGATCATGAATATAATAGTCTCATCAAAGTTCATATCGTCAGAAAGTGAATAAAGTTCGTCATAATGATAAATAAATATGAAGAAGAATAAAATTAAAGGGATCGTTATTAAAGTAAAAAACCTAAATCTACCTATTTTTTTAATATGGTAGTGTAAAAGAAAATAATTACTTATCCAAAACAAAGCAAAGTAAACCATGTACGTGTAAGATTGCAAAGTGATAATATTATCTTTAAATGAACAATAGATACTGCCTGATTCGCATTCGAAATTGAAGACCACTGGGGTGTTGATATCAATCTCTGAAGGCTTTTCAGATAGTAAAGTACCAAACAATACTATCGACACCGCATTATTAATGAATAGGACAAATATTGACAATCCAAATATGACAGCAAACCTGTTTTTATTTTCCCTATACCATTTAAGTAACTTGATAGAAAAATAACAACTCATGAGGGTGCTAGAGCCATAACTTACAGCCATAATTGCGGTTAAGTTAAATGTAATTACCTTACTTTGTACGAGTATGTCATAAAGTAAAAAGGCAGACAGAGAATAAATTACTATTTGTAAGATCCGCAAAAGGATTTTATACTTGCTAAATATGGACTGCTTAGATTCTAATATAGAAGAAACCTTTTTGATGATAAATATGCTACCAACTATACAAACGATCACCAGAGTTACAAAAAAAATAATTCCAAAGGGAGATTGAATAAAAGGGATTGTGACATCTGTGACAGAGCTAATGTAATAATCGATAAAAATCAATCCTATGAATAACAAAATGGAAATTGTTCTAATTTTTGAATTTTTATTAAGATCGTAGACACCGGCAGTAAATCCCAATAATTAGCATATCTGTGCCTACTATTTGAATTTTTATCCAAATTTGGATCTTGAACATGTTATTTAAGTAATACATATCGCTACAAGGTAACGATACTCTATGCCCAATCTTAGGATCTGGTTATCTAAATGGAAAGATTATCATCAATTGGTATCCTTTTATGATCTAAATTATTAACAGTTTTTGATCATGCAATTTTTCAATTTTTTGAGTATTTACTAGAACATTCTTTATCAAATATTTTTTACAATGAGCGAGCTAGATAGACAACATTTATCATATTCCATGGTAATTCTTTAAATTTTAGCCCTCAAAAATTCTGAAAATCATTTAAAATGATTTTAGATATCATTTAAGAATCGGATGTAAGAATTTCCGTATATACTTAATAACTTTTTATAAATTAAATAACAATCTACCTTATCAATTCGTGGCCTCAAGGAATCAGGTGAATA
The DNA here is from genome assembly GCA_035276505.1 of Candidatus Nitrosocosmicus sp. GTDB lineage: Archaea > Thermoproteota > Nitrososphaeria > Nitrososphaerales > Nitrososphaeraceae > Nitrosocosmicus. The sequence continues at coordinate 5,240 of DATELO010000258.1, read as the reverse complement.
ATTTGTTGACCCTTCATAGTAGGCTTTTCCACATATCAAACATTTAGGTTTCTTCATTTCGTTTTATCAACAGTTTTAATAAGTGAAGTTATTAAATTTATTGATGGCTTAGTTACAATACTATCTACTTTTTAATGGAAAAGGGAAACCAAAGCCATTTCGCGATACTGACCTTGCGAATTTTAGTATTTCTTCATTCTGTTCTGCCGAAAGGCCACCATTGTGGAATTCCACAGCATCATTATCAATTTGTTTTTGTAAAATGTGAGCTATTTCTCTTGTTATTTTATTCATATATCATATATAATCATATTATATAACTTATGAGTTATCATTAGAGTAACGGTATTCAAGAAAACTTTAGCGATCGCAATAGCTTTCGATCATTCAAATTATTCTTTAACAATCGAATAGTACTTGAACCTGGACCACTAAACTTGGCGATTATATAGTAACACTAGGATTCTATTTATGAATTTGGGTTTATAATTAAATGTTAAATCAATTTATTAATTTTTTAGTGCAAAATCGATATGTTTACTCTAAAAATATTCTTTCAAAGATAAAGATCAAATTTTACCATACAATCACAAATTTGGTTAATGGTTTCGTTCTCATAAAGAGGTTCTTTAAGAAACGAATCGTTCTACTGGTTTCATATTTTTCTAACAACAATACATAGGTAATTGTGGCCTTGACATAATCTTCAACTATCTTTATAATTTTATTAAAAAATGTAGTATTAAATATAAAAATCTCCAGATTCATCAAGCTTATATTAATATTAAAATATAGTCGTGAATTGTAAACAATTAAGGTAGTTTCTACAAAATTTCTATTATTATTTGAAAAAAATTGAATTGTTATATAGTTTAACTATAATAGTTAAATAATCGAGACTGCTAATATATAATGACACTTTTTGGATAAAAATTACAAAATTAACAAAACCCCCAAAACCATTGATGGGGAAAATAATAACAGTAATCTTGATGACTCCGACCAAGTAAAGAAAGAGATCGGTCCCCATGACAACTCTGTTAATGACCGTCGGGTATTGATTAACAAGAATTCATATGAAATGCCCATTCCTGAACTACAAGATGCCTTTGGCGAAATTACTGAAATTCTAAACGAAAAACTAAGATCTGTATCTCTATCAAGTGAATATAAAAATTCTATTGAAGAACGCATTGAAGAATTGGGGCTACTGATGAAGTCAATTCCTTCAAATAATTTAGGTTCACCAAAACCCAATATTGAACCGCCTCTAGAAAAAATAGAGGTCAAGCCGACGGCTGATATTAATACAGATGATATTTTACAGAGCGACAAGGCCATTGAAATCAATCCACAATACGCAGACGCTTACAACAATAAAGGTCTGTCTCTGTATTACCTTGGAAATAACCAAGAGGCCATTGCGTGTTACGACAAGGCCATCGAGAGTAATCCTTACTTTGCAGACGCCTTTTTCAACAAAGGTATGTCTCTCTCAGCACTCTCAAAATTCCCAGAAGCCATTGCATCGTTTGACAAGACGCTTGAAATCGATTCTGAGCATGTGAAGGCATTAAACGGCAAAGCTTGGATTATGGCTTCCCATTTTCCGAATCGCTTAACTGAGGCATTAGAAATAATAAAACGTGCTTTGGGTATTGACCCAACTGATATAGATGTGCTTTATACTTATGGATTCATTTTGGAAAATTTAGGATCTTACCAAGAGTCGCTCTCGATTTATCGTCACATATTAAAACAAGATCCATTAATCCCTGAAGTGTGGTACAGGTGTTTTGTATCTAAAACCAAAACAAGCGATAGTGAATCCTCAGACTCATCATTTTACTTGAAGCAGGCCATTGATTTGAATCCAGATTACGCTGAATTATCTAGAGCGGACGAGCAAAAGAAGATCACTGAAAGAGAAGTTCGTTTTTCCATCCCATTTATGGGAATTTAATTTAGCAAGTAAAAACACGTATACTGTTCTTCGTATTTTTATATGAAGAAGAAATTGCTGCAAATAATTTTTTGAGAATCCATTGATATCGTTAATCTAGTAGGATAGGAAATATTGAGGGATAATGCACTTATTTTAGGGAACACACAAACAAAAAAATTGTAACTCATACTATCTCCTTACAAAATTTTTAATAGTATTTGTATTTGATATTTATTGATCATCATTGGATTTTAGTAATCAAGATTTCGCAAAAGTTCATTGCAATCGCATTAAGGAATTAGATGAACTTATTAGATTTGTAGGTATTGCAAACGGAATGGGCACGCTATTAGCTACTTCATATAGGGAACAACTTCAACCTTTATTGAATGAGGATGAGACCCGACTCTACTCTATGCAGGCAGTACTTAGAGCTGAACTGCGGGAAGACTTTCAGAAGAATATGGGTACACTTGTTTATTCAGTAGGAAAATATGACAAGTTGCTAAGAGCTACTGTCCCTATAGTCAGCATGAATGGGAAAAAATACTATATTCTAATATCGATGGATGTGGAGGCAGATGCATTCGATATCCTGGAAAAAAGAATCCTGAAATATATCGATTTACTTAAAGAATAACCACAAGATTGATGATTCTACCATTGTAGCCAATCCAAAAAGATTGAAATGGGTTGCAATTACTATAATCTCTAATATAAATAATGGATTATTACGAATAAAATATTACTAATTATTATAAGGGTTGTTGCATTTAATGTATACATGAGACAAAAATTTTCAGCAGGAAGTAAATGTGAATGTATGTGCCATGGAAAGGCAGGAATAGTAGATTATTGTGGGTATTGCTCTTCGTCACACCGTAGAATGAATTCTGGATATCGACCTCGAAGCTGAACTAAATCCATATTGCAAATCCACTCTTAAGATATTAAGAGGGGATTATAACTCTCTGAACGAACTAGTTTGGGCTGCTTGCCTTAATTTACCAAAGTTATCAGATCAAGTTTTTAAATAAGTCGATAATTGTTTGTGGAATTCTTTAAATTTATAATGTTTAATAGCTAATATGCAACTGGATTATTTAAAAGGCTTCTTTCCAGTGTCTTTCCAAGTCTCCTAGCCTATTCATTGCTTCTAAATTATTTTGTAAATCACAATAGTTCGGTTCGTGACGAATCTTGGAGAATACTTCGATAACTTGGTCGTTTGTAACACCATGTTTCATGTCATAATTTATGTTTCGGATGATATTGGATAATTTACCATATTTCTTGTGCTTTCGTATCTCCCACTTTGATGCATCATCGGGTAGACCTTTAACATATTTTAAAACAGTCTTTTGCATGTTTTCTATATGCCAACTTTTTAAAGGAAAATTATTCGTAGTCAAAAAATCATCTATACTAGTATACGTATAGAAGTATATAACGTTGAAGTCGCACTTTTGTTTGCGACTTGCATATAGTTCATGCTTACTAATCTTTTCTCAAAAATCTAGTTAGACATTCTTATCTTTATCCAAGTCCTTGATTCAAATACCCTGAGAACGACATGACGTCTGTCAAAGATGTTCCTGTTAACATATTTCTCAGTGTTACTATAATAGAATAATAGAGTTTTCAAAGACACTCATGTTTAGACAAAAATCTATAAACTAAAACCTGTCAAAAAAATAAATAGAATCTATCTATAAAGGTACGATTCTATTGACCGGTGCTGTTTTGTAATGCTGCTGTGGATGCTAATGGGCTGTCTTCAAGAGAAGTCATTGGTGATGAACTTTCTTCAAGAGCTCTCAATGGCAATGAACACTCGCCATTTTGTTGATCAGCGAAGTTAAGATTGTTACCAGTTAAAGCATTAAATTCTGGTGATACTGATTGTGCTCCATTTCCACTTGCTTGGTCCTGTTCTGTCTCTTGCTCGGCTGAGCTACTTGGTTGTTGTCCTAATGCACTATTTCCAGTACAGTCTCCTAAACCACCTAGTGTTGCTAGTGCGTTTGGAACATATGCTCCAACTATGCCTGCTACAAGTAAAGCAGAAATTATTCCTGTAATGAGTTTATTCATCAGGTTCAAACCCCTGCTATCATATTTACAAAGTTATTAGATTTCTTATTGTGAAATCATCCCAGCAAAACTATGAATCAATCCTAATATTTCTTTTCAGCCTTACTATATTCTAGTGAATTCTAATAGAACAATTAAATTATGAAATACTAACAAAATCAACTACCGAATTCGAATTTGAGATTCGCGTTTGAAAATAAAAGTTACAATTAGTATTTTCCATTGTAATTTTTATCATGTCATTAGGTGTAATACCTGCACAGCCATACGGAGGAGTAATATAACAAAGAAGTCTAAATACCTAAAAGTCTTGAAATAGCATCAATAATTAACAATTGACATTATTTAATCTTGAATTTAAAGAAAAAAATCTAAATTTGATTGAATTATCCTTACTAATAAAAAAAGGAAAATTATCTCCAGTTCAATTGGCAAGTACTTGTCTTTATAGAATAAAAAAATTAAATTCTGCTCTTAACTCTTTTATAACAATATTACCACACGACGTAATTCTCACAAAAGCTAAAGAATGTGAGAAATCAATACGAATAAACAAATACATTGGCCCACTTCATGGAATCCCATTTTCGATAAAGGATTTGATTCATGTAAAGGGTCTGAAATTTACTGCAGGTTCCAGATATTACTATGATTATTTTTCAAAAAGGACCGCAACAGTAGTCGAAAAACTAGAGAATGCAGGCGCAATTCTTGTAGGTAGTAACAATCTTAATGAATTGGCTTCCGGGATAACCGGAAAAAACAATCTGTTCGGTGATACCAAGAATCCACATGATTTTTCAAGAATTTCGGGTGGATCTAGCGGTGGTTCGGCAGTTGCAGTAGCTACTGGAATGGTAGTGTTTTCAATTGGTACTGATACTGGTGGCTCCATAAGAGTTCCATCTTCGCTTTGTGGGGTAGTAGGATTGAAACCCACATTTGGTACTATTAATATAGCTGGCGCACTTCCTCTTTCACCCTCATTGGATCATATGGGAATAATAACTCGAAACACAATTGATTCACGAATCATTTTTGATATCATCAAATCATCACATAGTAAACCAAAGGTAAATAAACTACTACCATTTAAAACGAATGCTACTAGCAATCTTTATAATGTAATGTTATTATATCCAGAAAACTACTTCCTTGACATTATAGACGAGGAAATAAAAAATAGTTACTTTGAGCTTTT
>DATELO010000257.1:0-4900 GCA_035276505.1 Candidatus Nitrosocosmicus sp. | reverse complement strand
TACCTATAGATAGATATGACCTTTTGTACTCTTATTATTTCCCTTATGAATGGTCTACAGACACCAAGAATGACGACTTGACCTATGACGCTGAGTATGCTAGTTTGGTATTTCCGACTCTATCATTGATAAAGGGGATCGAGTTTCATGATAATGGCACATTCGATACATATGTAGACCTGTGGCATTATGATAAAAAACAAGTCCCTCCTTATGGTACCCTTTGGCCTTCAGAACCATGGGATATAACGGCAGCTACAGAACGCTTGGTAACGGGAAATAAATTGTCATACTCCAAAAGTGATGCCAACATTAAAGGAATTGATCAATTATCTTTAATCTTGCCAATCCAATCAGAGCTAATACGTGGAGAATTAATCAAGATGGTAAATGAAAAATACGTTCCCAATTCATTAAAAGGGATGGTGCCTTTAGATTATGTTCTTGATCGATATAACGCTTCTATCCAATGGATAAATCAACATCATCATGCTGTGATTGGTAATGGACCTTACTACCTTGATGAGTTTAATCCATCAGGGGGGGTAGTAACGTTAAAGGCATTTAGGGATGATACATATCCAATAAAGACTGGTCAATATTCAAAATTCACCAGTCCTCCTGAATTAAAAGTTCAAAAGGTCGATGTACCGAAATTCATACGGATAGGTCAGCCATTCAACTTTACTCTTGAATTGAGTATCAACAATTCTACCAGTGATTCTAATCCTTTTAGTGGATCTATTGATTATTTTGTGAGCGATAGGAACAATAAGCTGGTTATTGGTGACGAACTAAAAATAAATGATAACAAAAATCGCAATTCCTTGCAAAATGACACACTTGTTGATCATAATGCGATAAACGCCATCAATGTTCACCTTAATTCCACCCAAACGTCTGAACTCATACCTGGACCTTCAAAGCTAAAACTCATTATTACCACCCAAGACTCACCCAAGCCTACGATTCACGAAAGTACTTTGATTGCTAGACCATGAGCTTGGTCTACCATTTCAAACTCAGGCACTTGGGTTAATAAATTATGACTGTGCTCCTTTACATACTAAAAAAAATATTTATTCTAGCCATAGTTTTGCTTATTACCATGTTACTAACGATTTTTCTTCTTGGTTCTACAATCGATAAGATTATGATCGATAATATACGCATGCAAGTAGTTAATAGTCTTTCTAGTTCTCTGTCTGAAAACCAGAGATTAAATCAATTCGATAATACCGAACAAAGGCAAAAATTCATTGACCAACAGATTGATCTCCAAATCAAAAGTTTAGGATTAGATGAACCTTGGTATTCACCAAAAAAAATAATGAATACCCTATTTCAAATACTTACCCTCAATCTTGGAAACTCAAGATTTTTTACCACCCATGAAGGTTCGAGCAGTGTTAATGATTTAATAAAAGAAAAGCTTCCAAATACAATTTTGTTATTCACATCCTCTTCACTGGCTGTAGTTGGATTAGGTATTGTTATAGGTTCTTATCTGACACGAAGAGAAGGAAGAATAACAGACAAATTCATTGCAGGTCTTGCGTCACTTAGTCTTAGTGTTCCCCCGTGGTGGTTTTCCATGATAATGATAGTCTTGTTTTCCTTTTTTCTACAGATATTTCCAGCAAGGTCTACACCCGTAATCCCACCAGATTCTCCTGGATATTTTGCCTCTCTCTTGTATCATATGACTCTACCATTCATAACTATAGTATTAATCGGATTTGCATCTTCAATTTATTATGTAAAATACATAATACTTCGTGTTATTGAAGAGGACTATATAAAAACTCTGGGAGTAATTGGAATACCTCAGCGAAAAATATTATTTAAACATGCCTTGAAAAATGCAAGCCCTCAGCTAACGACGATGCTAGGAGTAGGACTTATTTCAACACTTGGAGGTTCTATACTAATAGAGGAGATTTTTGATTGGCCTGGGATGGGCAATTTGTTTTACAACGCGATACTTCAAAACGACTCCCCATTAATAATAGGGTTGGTTTATTTTTTTACGTTGTTATATTTGGCAACTCGTCTAGTGCTGGACCTCACTCTTTCTGTACTAGATCCTAGGATAAGGACTGAAGATAATTAGACTATTGGAATTTATCAAAATGGTTAATAGATTGATATTTATTTTAAAAAGTTACAAGGGAGGAATATTAGGGGTATTTCTTCTTTCGTTTTTAGCTACAATTACGATTTATACCATTACAAATATTCCAGCCTCTGAACGCTCAGAGTGGAACAATCCTTCATATTGGATCAACTACCCTAAAAACGCCGCCCCATATTGGACCAATTATTTTATGGAAGTGTTTAATCAGAAATTGCCAGAGCACAAAATATTTACCATGAACGATGCAATTGTAAAAAATTATTCCGAAGGTGAAGATTATAGAATTGAGAATAGGACCTTTATCTATGACTATGAGTTTGAAACATTCCCTCCTGCCTTCAATATACCCTATTCTATTCAAGTAGGTGATATCCCTCCCGCAGTGGAGATTTCTGTCAAGAGACCAGATGGTTTAGCTTTTGTTATATATTATGATTCATTGGAATCGTTGCCTAACGGTTATGATGGTCCAAATGAAACTAGTGAACCCGAGGAGATACAATCCAAGGGGAAGCCTTCAATTGACAGTCAGGAAAAGGGCAATGAAGTTGAAGGCAGTACTAGTGTTGTTTCGCAGAGACTATTCTCGTCATCTAGAGAAATTAGTGAAACACTTTCAGATCATTCTAATTTGTTTGATTTTTCGATTAATGGTCTACCTTCAGAAAAAGTAATTTTTTCAGATACTAAAAATAATGTACCCTTGCAGGGTAAATACGAATTCGTATTTTCCACTTATTCATTTGACGACGACACCAAATTGAATGATTTACAATGGATCGTGGAAGGCAAAGTTTTTGGACTAATGGGAACAGATGATTTTCGACGCGATATATCATTTGGGATTCTGATCGGCACCCCAGTTGCGCTTTTAATAGGTGTAACTGTTGCAATAACATCTACCGTTATCGGTCTCTTTTATGGATTAATTAGTGGTTATAAGGGAGGTAGAACAGGAGGGTTTATGGTGATCATTATTGATATCTTCCTCTCGGTCCCAACTATGGTTCTTTTCATAATTTTATCTCTGAACTATGGAAAGAGTATTCTGTTCTTAATAGGACTTTTTATTTTATTTGGATGGCCCGGATTAGCCTTAATAAATAGAACTTTTAGTGTACAAATAAAGAACTATCCTTATGTCGAAGCATCCAAATTGATGGGCGAATCCGACTTTAGGATTGTATTAAGACATATTGTTCCGCAATTGATACCATTTACTCTGGCTAATTTTGCACTGTCTGTTCCAGCAGCTATCTTGGGTGAAGCTGCTCTGAGTTTCTTGGGCTTTGGTGATCCATCATTTCCTACTTGGGGTCAAATGCTTCAAGACGCTCATTTTTCTTCCGCTGAGATTCTTGGATATTGGTGGTGGATAATTCCTCCTGGCCTAATGATATCTATTACTAGTATGGCTTTTATCTTAATAGGGAGATCGTTAGAATCCAGAGCAAAATTGGATAAAAGGCGATAATTTGGATCAAGATTTTTTAACTAGTTCTATTTCTCTGCCCTGGCTATCAAATGCATGAATATCTTGTTCTTCGTAAGGGTGTGAAATAATAATAGATATTATCCCATAAAAATGGTTCAAATCTTCAAGCGAGGGCTGACTAGATCCGCTGGGATGCGAATGAGCGGTACCTATGTACTTTAAATCAAAGGGAAGTTCATTAATCGGGAATCCTGAATAAAATGGGCCATGCACAGAGAAAGGGGGAATAACTAGATTATTGATCAAAATTTCAGTCTTTCTTCTTTCGCCTTCTAATATTAATATCCCCTCGTATGGGTGATGCATTTTTGAATATGAAATGATTCCATTAACGACATTGTTTGTAATTGTTACTATTTTTCTTTTATTATTTTTGGAATTTGATTTTCCGCTGTCCTTATTTCTTTTCAAAAAGCTGAAATCCATATAACATCTATACTATCCTCTAATAAAAAATACATATTCTTCCGTATCTAAACTTTTTTTATTACTTAGCATTGTTAGATAGGAATTTTAACGTCCAAGATTATTCATTTTTCATCTTATTAATAAAATAACAATCTTTTAATATTTTTGGATAGCATTTAGCTTTAGTTTGCTTTACAAGATTTTATTTATATTAATTTTATCTACTATCATATTTATAGGAGCAAATTTGATGGTCGCGAGTGCTCAGATACTTCCGCAAAATAATGGTCCAACCGCAACTGCGCCTTCTTCGCCGGCTCCTATTGATAACCCATATGGAATTAGAATCAATGAACCTTCCAAAGGAGAAACGATTTATATAAACGGTACAAGCTATTTTGAAAACACCGGTAAAAAACTCTCTCTCTCTGGGATTTCTGTTGCTGATAGCGGTAACTTGACGGGTTGTGATGTTTCTGTCATAACTAACAATGTTTTTCCTTATCAACCTGCGAATGGTACCGGATCACTTGGTATTAAAGACTTTTCAAAGTGGAGTTACACCTTTGATTCCAAATATGCTAATTTACACGAGGGCTCCAATAAGATCACATCGAAATTGACTTGTGAAGCGGGTAATGCAAAGGCTTACTATACTGTCAATGTTACCGGTGTCACATTCAATGGAACCTTCCCTGAATCATCGCCAGTTAGAGATACGGATCTCTCAGCAATGTCAGTCGAAATCCTTTCCCCATCAAATGGCGAACCAGTAAATCTTGACAGTCCTATTAAAGTAAATGGTAGTTCTGACTATCCACAGAACTACGACTGTGAGGTTCTTTTAGCGGCAGGAAACT
>DATELO010000256.1:0-4692 GCA_035276505.1 Candidatus Nitrosocosmicus sp. | reverse complement strand
TATCAAAGGTAATTTACAGGTGTTGATCATTTCTAGTCAAAAGAGGGTCCAACCATTACTGAAATAGGCATGATTGGCTTGTTGTTAATAGGAAAAGATTTACAAAATAGCTGGTAGCATTTTGAAATACAGTTCTTGAAAAACTCACTTAAACTAAAATTCAATCAATACAAGAAAGACGAGTTTTATAAGCAACAATTTAAGATTTGAATAAAGGGAAAAGTGTGTTATTTGGATTTTTTCAAAAAAAAGGTAAAATAGATTGACTGACTAACTAACTAGCTAATTTATAATTCTACCAAATTCGTCGTTGTCTGCAGCTCCCTTGAATACTTTGTCGTAACATGCTTCTGCATTTTCCATGGAAAAAGTACCGTTGTGATTTGCAGCTCTAGTTACACAATTAAAATACCTGGTCAAAGCGTTTGCAGGTTCTACAATTGAGATTTGTGCTATTATTAGCAATGAAATTATAATACAGGAAATTTGCAAAACATTTTTCATATTAAGATTCAAAGTCATTTTAATTTACTGACCTCCTAGATCCAAATCTTGTTCGTCATTATCAATATCTAAAGGCGTTTCTCCAAGAAATACTTCACTATAACAGGTCTTTACTTCATTCTTTGTAGGTTCCTTTTCAAAGTAATCATCTTCCTCTGCACCCTTACTTTCATCAATTTTTTCATCGATACAATCATAAAAAGCAGGCAATCCACTATCAAGTGATTGGTTTCCGCTGTTGATTTCAATTAGATCTACAGCCTGTGAGTATGCGGTTTTGAATTGAGTTTGAATACCCCCCATACTAGTAGAAAAGGTAATCAAAAGCGTTGAAACAATTAATGAATTTATCATGAGATACTTCATCGATACAAATTTCTTACTAAATTATATAACGCATGCTACATTATTTTCTAATTCAATTCTTAATAACAAACTTACCGTCGTTATTGTCAAAACCTTTCAAGACCATCTTATAATTATTTTACAAATACCAAAGAAGCATGCATGTGGAAAAGATAGCAAAAACTATGGGTATATCACGATGAACTTTTAGTAATATCTTTTTTAAAATGCCAGAATCGTTTTTCTTTAAATATAATATATAAATATAATTATCGATATAATATCACAGTGATTTTTTTTGTATCAAAGTAGCTTATTATTATATTTGATTTTAGTTTTTTCGGTAAGTCTATTTCTCTCGCAGCAGTCAATCTATTTTGTACATGCTCAAAATCAAAGTCTAGAAGAGCATTTAGGCCTTTTTGGAAATGGAAACAACTCTTTATTGAACGACGTCTTTAATAACGTTAAAGATTCAGTCGTCCAAATTACTACAGAGTATCAGGATCCAAATTATCCTGGAGGAATGTACGATTCGACTGGAAGCACTCCTTTTCCAATGAAGTTTGGATCAGGATTTATTTATGATAATTCAGGCATAATAATTACAAACTACCATGTGGTAAGTTCTGCCACCAACATCATTGTTACATTTAACAATGGCAATAGCTATACTGCCAAGGTTATTGGTGTGGATCCGTATGGAGACGTCTCGATACTTAAATTGGATAACCCGGCAGGTGAAAAACTTGTCCCGGTCACTTTGTCAAATTCATCGAACCTTAAGGTTGGAGATCCTGTATTGGCAATTGGAAACCCGTATGGACTAGATAATACACTTACATTTGGAATTGTTAGTCAAATTGGCAGACTGTTACCGAATTCTGATTTGGGATATTCTATTCCAAATGTGATTCAAACCGATGCGGCAATAAATCCTGGAAATTCTGGAGGTCCGTTGATTGATCTGACTGGCAAGGTAGTTGGAATGAATACTGCAATATTTTCAAATACTGGCGCTTACACAGGAGTAGGATTTGCAATACCGTCGAATGATATTATCCGCATAATTCCTTCCTTAATAGAGACTGGAACCTACGAGCATCCTTGGCTTGGAATATCAGGCACAAAACTGTCTCCAACATTGGCTGAAGTATTTGGGCTTGCTCATAATTACAAAGGAGTATTGATTGAAGATGTAGTACCAAATGGGCCAGCAGATAAAGCAGGATTAAACGGAATGCTGATACAGGGAAATAGATATGGACAACAACAAATTATAGATAAAGACATTATAATCGAGATTGATGGAAAACCGGTCTCTAGGATAGATGATATCATTTCTTATTTGGATATAAATAAGAAAGTGGGAGACAAGATTACCTTGACTGTAAACCGTAATGGTCAGATAGTCGACCTTGTAGCAACCCTTGATGCTAGACCGGATTTACCCTTGCAAGAAATTCAATCTCAATCAGAACCTGATAATGAGATTCAACCAAATACCCCGTTCCCCAATTTCAAATTGCCGGAATTACCGGATTTCAAATTGCCGGAATTACCCAACTTTAATTTACCAGGATTGATCATTCCTTTTGCAAGATAGATAATTTGGTATTTTCTCACAAAGACATCTATCAATCCTGTTCACTCGCCTACTCATCTAATCACTTACACGCCCACTCATTTACACACCGACTCACTTACAGACTCACTCACTCAAGCACCTTCTTTCGTTTGTTTTTTTAAAAGATTTTTGATGGTTGTTATTCACATATTTTTCCAGCGTAATCAGAGTTTTAGATTCAAAGTTGATTTGTTTTATTCGTCATGCTTGGAAGCAAAAGAAATGTTAAATATACAAAATTGTACTATTAAACCAGACATGTCTGCTGAGTCTAAACTGATCTCCTCAGAGAAGCCAACTCCACTTACCCCGCTAGTAGTATTGGAAAATGTAAGTTTTAAGAATAACTCTGACATTATTTTGGACAATATATCATTTAGAATAGATAAAGGAGACTTTTTAGGAATAATTGGTCCTAACGGTGCAGGCAAAACGACTCTTTTCAAATGCTTGCTAGGATTAAACAAAGAATTCAAAGGAACAATAAAGATTTTTGACAAGGACATACGAACCAACGCTAAAGAAATTTACAAGAAAATAGGCTATATCCCCCAATCAAATAGCTTTGATCCTCGATTTCCTGCGACGGTAAAAGAGATTATTCATCTTGGAACTCCAAGAAATAAGATTGATAATAAAGAAAAAATAGAAGAGTTGATTCAGTTGACTGGCATTGGTGATTACTTGCATAAAAGAATTGGAGATCTTTCGGGCGGTCAGCAACAACGTGTAATGATAGCAAAAGCTTTGATTCACGAACCAGAGCTGCTAATATTAGACGAACCAGACACCGCGATTGATGCAGGTGTTTTAAAACTATTTTACAAACTTCTAATCAAGCTCAATCAAGAGAAAAATATTACCATAATTTGGTCATCTCATGATCTAGACGCTGTAAATATGGTATCTAACAAAGTGGCGTGTTTATACAAGAAACTCTTTTTTCATGGAAATTCTGAAGACTTCTTTAGCAACGAAAGTAACCTTAAAACATTCAATGAATACTCAATGCATATCCACATAAAGAGTCATGCTCATTAGGTTAATTCATTTAGTTAGATAACGCGCTTCATTTTAGGCTTAATTTCACGTATCAATACGGCTTACCAGCTCGTATAGTAGGGCAATATTGTCTGGTCTTTGCGGATAAAATAAATTTTTGGATATAAAAATTGGTTAAATTTTCTATAATTTAACTATTAGAATATGTAAAAGACATAATAACAAATAATTCATACTAGTTTAAGAAAGTAATAGAATTGAAAGAGAACGAAGCATATGATAACAAGCCTAGCAAAACAAGGAGTATCACTTTCAGATTGGAAAGCTCAGTAATTGAAGAGCTACAATTTGAAGCAGATTATAGAGAAACCTCTTTAAACGTCTTGATAAATCAAATTCTTCGTAGGTATTCAAACTGGGAAAGATATGAAAATAAGATTGGAATGATACCCATTCCGAAAATAATTTTGTCTAGTGTTATGGACCAAGTAATCAAATCAGGAGCAAAAAATGGTATTGAAGATATGACAAAATTCAAAGAATCTTTGGTCAAAGATCTTGCACAAACTGCATTCAATTTTCTAAAGGATTCAGTATTGTTGATAAAGAAAAATTATAATCTGTTTTCGGTATTAGAAGTATTGGAGCAGTATATGAAAGTGATTGGGATCAACTCTGACCACAGAATGGATGATGACGGAAGGCATGTTTACGTAATTCAACACAAATTGGGAGAGGTATGGTCACTTTTCATTAAAGAGTTTTTGATACTTATATTTGAAAACCTTGGTAAGGTTAAGGTAGAGATTTCAAGCACTCCTAACACTACTGTAGCAAAAGTATTTTTGAACTCCTGATAATATTTTGTTGCTAATAGATTAAAAGTTGTAGTATTAATTGAATTTAGGAACTAGTCAATTTGTAAGTCTCAGGCAAAATTTAAGAATTTTATCAAAGTCAAAATCATCACCAGTAGAAATGAAATTTATCAATATGAGATTTAAATGGCTTTGATAAATATGGGAAGTGTATCTTTAGTATCTAGTATACAAGGTAATTGTAGTCGAACAAAGTTTTCTAATGAATTGTTTTAATGCTTTGATACGCACAACATTCTAATTTTTATATGATATCATTTAAGAAAAAATATTGGTTTGGAAAGCAGCGTATTATCTAATAAAAAAAGATAATTATCTCAAAGCCTCAACCTTGTT
>DATELO010000255.1:0-3125 GCA_035276505.1 Candidatus Nitrosocosmicus sp. | reverse complement strand
TTCATGAATAACGTAAATTGTAATTGTTATTTACTATTAATGGTAATGGTACCTTGTAAGGTACTAGTCATTATATACTTTGTCATACTAAAGTGACTACCATGACATCAAACAATAATAATAAGAATAGCAATAGAGGCCTAGCCTCAGCAGATGAAGAGACCCGAGAAAGAGTAGCTCGTGCAGGTGGAGAAGCAACCCATGATGAACGAGGACTCCAAGCAGCAGATGAAGAAACTAGAAAAAGAGTAGCAAGAGAAGGCGGAAAGCCCTAAGCTAAAGTCTTTTACCTTCAACCTAAATTATTTTTTGCGTTCAAGATATTGTGTATAGCTTTGATAGATTTAGCTAATGTATTGATAATTAAATTTCATTGTATAACAATTGACCAACAATCAGCTGAAATTGTTTCTTATAGTTTGTTTCTGAAAAATTCTTGGCAATATTGCTCATCTTGTTACTTTCTTTTGCCATTTCTTCCGTTGAAGTATCTGTTAGTAGAGAAGATACTATTTGAACTGCATCGTCTAATGACCCATACTGAAACTGCTTGGGAACGAATTCTGATTGTCCACCTATAGCAGGAACAACGGGAATTAATCCTGCACTCATGGCCTCGACAATCGACATTCCAAAATGTTCTCCTTCTCTGGGATGGAAAAAGATGGTACTTTTTTCCATCAGATCTATTAGTTCATCAAAGCTTGCATCAATATGAAATTCTACTATATCGGAGACATTAAAGTCAGATAGTAATTTAGTTAGGTCATCACTATATTTTTGATAAAAAGGGTCAAAGCTGCCTACAACAATAATCTTTGTCTTAATTTTTTTTTCTTTGAGTAGTTTTGCAAGATAAATAACACTCTCAATTTTCTTGCTGGGTTCAATTCTACAAATAACAAGGATACGGTTTGCATCACTGGAGTTCAATGAATCAAAACGTTGATTTAATTTTACTTTCGATATGATCGTATCTACGTCAATGGGGGGACTCAAGACAATCACATCATTTTTATTGTATTCACGCTGTATGGCGGTTTTGCTATAATTGGAATTGGTAATTAAAAACGAGTTTCTGATCATAGAATCATAAGTTTTTTTCGCCCATTTCACATAATCCTTTTTATTATCACTATGTTCATTCATTTCATATTCGGTTCCTGTCGATTCAATTATTTGAGACATTAACTGATTAGGATTCTTGTATACTATTTGAGATGTCACTTCTGCGTTAGATAAAGAATGAGAACGCAGTCGATCAATTTTTAAATGATACTTCAAATAATCCATGTCATCCTTTTCTATAGACATCTTGGCAGAAGGATAGTGACAATAAACAATCATATTATTTGCATTTAGAGAGGGATCATAATATGGATCTAAATCGCCGTGTGTATTAATGATCAAATCATAATTAGATTGTCGTAGATTTAGATGGACAGTTTGTTTATCAAACATATTCAGAACATTGATATTATTAATTTTTGTCATTACCAATGCTAATTTCTTTCCAAATGCTCTTTCTAGTTTAGATAAATTCGGCTGCTCAAGTGTAGTCAAATCTATTTCTAATCCCATCTCATACACCGCCTCCATGGTAACAAGAGTGAGCCGCTCACCACCACCACATGGATTTAAATTTGAATAGATAAAATTTGCTTTCAATTCATATACCATAATACCTGGTTATGAAGCCTTATATCGATCATACTATGGAATTTTCTCTTGTTTCTATGATGGTAAATGCCAAAATGTTAGATATATCTAATTTATTTAGTCAATACAATATAGTTTGATGAATATATTTTATCTACTAGAAAATTAATGTTCTATGACCAAAATTTTAATATCTTTTGATCAATTTTTCTCTACTCTCCCTACTTGATCCAAACCCACGAAATGATCGGGTTCTTAGCTTATAACTACAGCAAGGACAGTATGGATTATCATCCCATTTTATGAAAATTTCACAGACACTGCATCTTTTTTGTCCTTGAGCATACCTGGAAGGAACAGAGGGAACTTTCTTTGCTTTGAATCTTTCACATATTCCATTGCAGCTCATATTTCATCCACCTATCAAAAATTGATTTTACAGAACTGGGTTTTATTTTAATTGCCACAGACTTGTTAATTGCAACAATCTGGTAAATATGATGAATAACTTTTGTATAGTATAATTCAGTGTTTACAGATCTAATTTGCTTGAAAATTCTGCATTTTTTTTGAAAATTATGAATAGTCAATTTAGATCACAAAAGAAATAAAGGAAAATGTATTAATAAATGATCCATTACATAATTTATTTTAGTGATGATATCTTGCCCATCTTTTATGTGATCATTTATTTGAGTAACACTCTTACCATCATAAATAATATCATACATCCTGCCGCAGGTAATTCAAAGGCTATCAAAATTTCACTTGTGGAAAGTTCTGTAAACTTTGGACACCGAGTCCAAATGCTCCAGGGGAAAATGCTGCTTCCACTTTTGGAATATGCTGCCTCTAGTGATTGATACTATGGATCAGTTATTGTTTGTAATTGTACTCATTGTCCATACGCTGCAATTGCTCTGTTAGGTATTAAATCGAGATAAAGCAGGTTAAGCATGAAGATCAAACTTATCGGCAATAGATTATGGAATGAATTTACACTGGATAATTGATTTGACCTCTGTGGAAGATTTTAACTACAAATTCTTTTGTATTCTTGTTTAAGCAACAGAATAATTATTCATATTTTGAAATAGTTACAACATTATTTCATAAAAAAATATTTTCCATCAATAGTAATAAAAGATGATAAAAAATATGAGGATGATACCTAGATTAATTTTGATAGATTTAAAATATTTTGGATTGCAGAAATCTCATGAGAAGAGGACCCGCAAGTTTCTTTGATACTGACCGTGAAGAGGATTTGGAGTGACGGAAAATTCATTACATTTCAAACAATTATCATAATCTTAGTATCAGACTTTTGTATTATCGGCCTGCTGAAAAGTAACTAATGCATTAGATAAAACCATATTATGTAATACTCTTTTCTTAAGATTTGCTTATTTCTACATTGGTTGCAAATGATCAATATTCTTCCAAGTCGATTGGATTATCATAGT
>DATELO010000254.1:0-3110 GCA_035276505.1 Candidatus Nitrosocosmicus sp. | reverse complement strand
AATGTTAACTTCCTTGTGTATCGCGTCGTTTTATTTCTTTGTCAAAAAATATTTTGGGTTTGAAGTAGCCATGTTTGCCACTCCGTTGCTTGCCTCAATGCCAGGATTAATCTGGTTTTCTGTCAGGATTAGGCCAGACATATTGCTTCTCTTATTAGTTATTATCGCACTCTATTTTGCGGGAAAGAAGGCTACAAATTTTAATGTGGTTAGCTCAGCCATTTTTGTTGCCTTGTCTCACTTTACTCATCCATTGGCAATACTACTTGGAGTTGCAGTTTTTATTTCTCTCCTAATGAGAAAAAAATTGAAGGCATCAATTTTGTTTTTGAGTACATGGATTGTTATAATGATTCCATGGCTAGTACGAAACTACCTAATCTTTGAAGATCCAATTAGAGGATTCGGAATGCCCATACCCAGAGAATTATTAACTACTTTTGGGCTTGTTTCTCCTGACTCAAAAGTCCTTGATGTATATCCCGATGAATTTTACGGGGTCTCCATGATTGATACGCTACAAGGCATGCTATACGATTTTACACATGTGTACGGAATGGAGTATTTTCTAATATTTGTATCCTTGAGTTTAGTTGCATTTATTTCATTCAATGCGTTGAGATTTGGGCTGAGCAATATTTTTAGAAATATAATACCTTTGTCGATCGGACTTGCCCTTTATAGCATAGGGATTTACTACGTTATCTCTGGTTCTATATTTGATAACAATTTTATTGTTCAATCATTGTTTGTTTTTGCAATTCCGCTAAGTATATTTCTTTATATAAAAATATTTTCTTCTCATAAGAATATTTTTACTGCGCACAAGAACATCTATATGGTAATTGGATTATATGCAATTATAAATTTGTTGATGTATTTTATATACCCTCAACTTAGTGGCAGAATCGTTCCTGAGATAAGGATTATTATTATCGCTTTATACACTCTTATCCCTTTAGCTATAATCGGTTTAAGGAAAATCCTTAGCGTAATCTTTTCTTATATCAAAGTAACTTATAGAAAGAGAATCATATTTATTTCAATGAGCATAATACTATTTAGCTTCGCATTTTACCAAACCAGTATCGGAATTAATGTTATAGATGCGCGTTTTGAAAGACTCGCGGGGGAGACTCAACATTTTAATATGAATGATTGGATAAGAGCGAATATACCGCCAAATTCCAAAACTGCCTCAGATATGCCTCATGCATTGACCTTACAAACAGGATTACCATCGGTTAACTTTCATCATTGGTATAAGGATAATACATCATACGAAAATTGGATCATAAAGAAATTTGATATAGATTATCTCGTTTTTTATTACCCAAAGCATGGATCAACTGGTTTATCGATTCTAGATTTAGGCGATATTAATTTAGAAAAAATTTATCAGGATCCAGAAGGGACATTTATTTATAGAGTATACCAAGATTAATGTTGGTATACTAACATATCAATGCAGCCATATTCATACCAAATATCCCACGAAGTGCAATAAGGATAAAATATCAGATCCGAAAGATCATCATTAGAGGGCATTGATTGACAAGTCATAGGATAGTTTCCATTGTAGGAGCAAGGCCCAATTTCATGAAATTAAAACCAGTTTACAATGTCCTACAAAATAATCTACATCACGAGATTATTCATACGGAACAACATTATGATTATAGACTATCTGAAATTTTTTTTAAGGAATTCAATTTACCTAAACCAGATTATAATCTAGAAGTAGGGTCAGGTTTGCCAGGTGCTCAAATGGGAGATATGATAAAGAAGATTGAAAGGGCTTTAATTGAAAATGAGTATGACCTAGTATTGGTTTATGGAGATACAAATTCAACTTTTGCTGGTGCCTTAGCCGCGGTTAAGTCCAATATAAGAGTAGCACATATTGAAGCTGGTTTGCGCAGTTTTGATAGGAGGATGCCCGAAGAAATAAACAGAATTTTGACAGACAACTTGAGTGAATATTTGTTTGCTCCAACTCGTACTGCATCTTTTAATTTGCATAGCGAAAGAACACTTGGAAAAATATATCAAACTGGCGACTTGTCCGTTGAAATAATTTCAGAAGCTAAAAAAATGGCTTCAAAGTCGACCATAACAAGAGATCTGAATCTTGAACCTAAAAACTTTATCGTTTTTACGATGCATCGAGCTGAAAATACAGAACTTGATGAGAGTTTTCTTTCAATAATAAGAGCATTCAAGTCTTTGTCGGAATTCAAGTTTGTTTTTCCTTTGCATCCACGTACAAGAAAAATCCTGGAATCTAAAAATTTGTACCACCAATTAGAAAATTGTAAAAATCTATTGATTATTCCACCCACTGGATATGTCGACTTTATTAGTTTAGTCCAAAATGCAAGCAAAATAATTACTGATTCCGGAGGTTTGCAAAAGGAAGCTTATCTGTTGTCTGTGCCTTGCATTACAATTAGACGAAATACAGAATGGCCTGAAACAGTGGACGCAGGCTGGAATGCATTGACTGATACTAATACCGAAAAAATAGTTGAGAGCGTTAGAAATTGGAATCCGTCTAATTCAAATCAGCCGCAGGTTTTAGGAAACGGAGATACAGCCAATACTATAAAAAGAATAATTTTTGACGAAATACTAGATTAGTTAGTTGTGAGTCTACATGAAGTTAAAGTAATATATCCAATCTGGGTATATAACTTGGTATCCGATTTTTACTAAAATTGAAAACTTACTTATTTCTTTGCTATTCCACGTTATCATTCCTTTTTCTGCTATTTTTGTTCCTAAAATTTATTTAAATTTATCAAAAACCATAGTCAGTAGCCTCTGGTGAATAAAAAACCCATTGGTCACAAAGCAATTTAAATAAAATGGTTATCGGTTCTTAGTTATTAGGCACATAGTGATATTGGAATCGGATTTCAATTTTAGATATTTGTAATGGTCTATATCTTGTATTTATTAAAGAGGCTTGAAGGTTGTTGTACTGAAGATAATTATAGACGGTATATTTTATATGCATCTAACGACAAACGAAATAAAAGTATAAGGACGAAGGTTTAATTTTAAAGTAAACATTTTCTTTTTAATTTGTAGTAATCTCAGTAATAAAA
>DATELO010000253.1:0-3346 GCA_035276505.1 Candidatus Nitrosocosmicus sp. | reverse complement strand
TGCATCTTCGGCAACAGTGACTGATTATGAATATGGTTATGGTCCTATATCTAGTATAAATAACGACTGGGTATTGGCTGGTGGTTACATGGGTTATGGTAATCCTTCAAATCTTTCAGATTCGGGTTTTCATGCTACATTTAGTATGGTAATGAAAAATGGAACTGCCTACCATATGCATCAGATATCCAACGCAACTTTAGAAGATGTGAAAATGGATGGCAATAATACAATAATGCAAGGCTCAGTAACAGTGACCATGAAAGATGGACCTGTTTCTAATGTACCAACTACTTGGACCATACTTAATAATAATACTTTAGCTATTTCTATGGATCCCTCAAAGATTAATAACCACTTTGGTAATACTCCCATTTATGGTCTAGAACAAACTCCCGAAAAGGAAATGGAGTTTACAAATTTGATGTCCGAGGATTCTAAATTTATGGACAAATGGATTCCACTAATGGTACAAAATACGATGAGTGAACTAAATATTGATTCTGGAAATATGTCAGGAATCAATCAATCATTGCAAAATCAACCTATAAATTGATGGTGAGTCAGGCATACAATCTCGCCATCAAATTTACCAAGTGATTATGAGTATATACTAGCTAAAGATATACTTTAAGCAAATAATTGAGCTGGATGGAGTTCGTATCACCATATGTCTCAATACAGATTTCTGAGACAAATTTATAGATAGATAGAACTAGATTGCACTTTAAAATACATCTATAGGTATCTTATAGACACGGAACAAAGTCCGGATACTTGAATTTTTACTCCACTTCCAATAAAACCACTAGTTCACCACCATATAGCCGTTGGAACGTGAATCTAAATACAGCAAATAGTGAAAAAAATTTAAAAATTGAAAAATTATTTAAAATTATAATCTGATTCATTACATTTAGATACATATCCACAACTAGGACAACTTTCTAGATTTGAAAAATTTTTATGAAAATTGCGGTCCTCCAATCTGTAGATATTTGAAATATGGTTAAAATCGCATTGTTTACATTTTATCCTAAGAGTCAATAATATCGTATTATACGACATAGTACTTTAGTCTTTTTTATGATAAGGCTTGTAACAATCGCATTGTTTTTTATCTCGAATTGATATGTAATTAACCATCTCATAAATCCATTTGAAGGAAATAAAATGCATTACCTACAACGTACCTAATTGATTAGTAAATGTTATAGCAGGGCTAGTCAGAAAGATTTCATTATTCTTTTAGCCGAATCTAGTCTATAATTATGTTGTATTCTCCGTTCAATATCCATTGCTTACTTTGTATTTTGGAATGACATAGACATCACCCTAATAGTATTGATATGAAAAATAAATTTTCGAACTGCCAAGATTTTGACCTTTATCTTACGTGCATCAATCACTAATGAGAACATTTCATTCAAACATGTCTGCAGCTCATCAAAATTGCTTATAAATCCTAAGCCTCCGTAAGCAAGGAGATTTTAACAATGGCAGAGATATTGATACAATGAAGAATTTAGTTCATGAAACTCGATGCTCGTATTAAAAGCCTACGTGGTTTTGCCCGTTCACCCTTTTATTTCTGCAAAATTATGATTTATTTTGCATCAAATATTTTGAAGAATTTTAATTTTTTTTCTAAATTTTATGAGAAATGAATTTATGTATATAATAGTAATAATATATTGAATACAAACGTATATAGAATAAATTATATCGAATTTTGTGTTGGTAAAGCCTAACTACTAGTCACTATTCCATTATTTAAAAAGAACAAACTCAATCTGTGGCCATTACTAATATAATACCGATATTGGACTTATATAGATAGAGCATATACCAATTCTTTGAGTTTTTTCTTATATCGTAACTCTCCTGAATCATATAGTGTGTGGAGAGGAATAAGAATCTCTTGGCTAATCTTATAACAATACTAAATAAATTCATTAGTTGGTAACATGGGTTATTTCGGTTTTCTAGCTTTAAACCCTCAAATTGAAATAATTGGGAAACAAATGTTGTTACATTGATGTTATCGATATTTGACAGAATATGCTATAGTAGTCAAAATATTTAGAAAAAGTGTATTATCCATTTCTTGAATTCTTTTAGAAATTTACCCATGTTCACAAGTCTTAAATCTAAATTCTTATAACGGGTTATGATTCAAGATGTAATAGAAGTTAGAAAAATCCATTCACTTATAAGATCAAGCTTTTGATACACATATCAGAACTAGTTCTACCAATAGAAAAAATCTAAGATTATCTTCAATAACTTGTCATACTATTGTCATAAATTCCCGTATGCCTATCAGGTTTGGACCCCGTACATTGGTCTTATTCTAAGAATTATATCTTTAAATATTACTGTATTTAAGGTCATAATATTTATGAACCGTGTAATTTTTCTAAAATTTGGCCTGACTTTATCGCTGTTGACTTTTATTGTTTTAGCATCAAATCATCCAGAGATTTCTTTTGCTCAATTAGGTGGAATACTAAGTGGCCATGTATCTGCTGTAGAGAACTATCAATTTCAAAGTACTATGGGTTGTAGTGTAGGTCTACAACTTACAGACTCTCCCCCAAGTATGGTGGTGTTCTTAAGTTCAGATATTAATATTTGTAATACCTTCTTGGCTGCCTTTCAAAATAATAACGTAGTTGTATCAGAAGTTTCATTCCTATTGAGTCCACCGCCATCCCCAGAGGGTAATTGGAATGTACCTGTATTTGCTGTATTTTCTGCAACTATTGCTGAATAAATCTCATACTTGTTTTCAAAATATGGTCGCTAGGTTTTTCAAACTCTGAAGTCTAGCTGATAAATTGCTTAACCTTAAGGACTCTTTTTAATCCTATCGTATCGCTTACTAACTGATTATAGACTGGTCAATTATATAAATTCAATTTTTGCCATGAGAAAAAATTTCGATGTTTGATCAGATATAGTATTTACCATAATAGCATTCCTGTCTAATAGAAACAGGTTATCGATGGTAAGATTGTGTTTATTTTAAGCCTCATCTAATAGTTTTGTGGTCTTATCACCTCCCAATTTTTCTACCTCTATATAATGGGAATTTGCCAAGCCATAACGAACATACCCACAGGATTTAAAGGTCAAGTGGCGAATTGATTTTTCATTTTTATATTTGAAACTACTCTTATTTCATATGACATCAAATCACAAGGTGGCTTTAGTTACTGGAAGCTCTAGTGGAATAGGCCATGAAATCGCATTAGTACTTGCAAGGAACGGGTACTTTACTTATGCTTCTATGCGCAATCTGCAGAAAAAACCCAAGTTAGAGTCTTTTAAGAATGAAGAAAAC
>DATELO010000252.1:0-3318 GCA_035276505.1 Candidatus Nitrosocosmicus sp. | reverse complement strand
TTGGTTGTTTCCATTAGAACAATTTTCAAATCCATCGTTGTATCCACTCATAAAGTCTGGTGTATGATAACTTGGTCCCTTCCCTGATTGATTTAAGTATCTCTTAGAGGTATCAGATATTTTTGCATCAGAACATCCATGGGTATATCCTGATTTGTAGGGTAAATTGTTTGTAGTATCATTATCGACTTTGCACTCATCTAAGTCAGGGTGTTTTTGGCAGACAGAGTCTTTGTATTCACAAGTAGGAAAATCAGGACTCATGATATAGCCAGGTTGACATGGAACAGAGTTTGGAATACATCTTCCGCTCTCATCATCCTCATGACTGTGATATCCTGAGGGACATTTATCGTGTGCTGGAAAACACTGCTCATCTTCATTCATGTGAAAACCTTCAGGACAGTCACCGTTTTGATTTGGTGTACATTTTGGCAACGATGGATCAAACAAACAATCACCGTCAGGCTGTGAATTAGGCGATTCAGGTGGTGTATTTGGCTGACTATCCACGACATGATTCTCAGTCGAATTGGAATCATTGCTGGTAGAACTGCTTTCTGATACCATTTGTTCATTAGCATCTTCGCTGTTGTCTTCGGATGACGCCCCTTGGATATCTTGAATTACGTTTTCTGCTTGTGAGTCAGTTTCGTTGGATTGCCCATATACATCCCAACTTGGTAATATTGACCCCATCATCAACATACCTATGAATACAAAAATTGAAAGAATGTTGGTAATAAACGATACTTTTTTGACTTTAACGGCTGATAAATTAATATTTTGATAAGTATTCACAATTTTTACCAATATTTATTATATTGATTTGGACTTTTAAAACATTTTTATATATTTTACTATAAGTATCGTTGAGAATAATATACACGTAGTTTATTAAAATCGAATATGGATCTTATCATACAATGTTTAGTCGATACAAGGGTGCAGACAGTGGATATTCATCGTAATCCAGAAACATACTAGTATTTACAACACTCAGATATTTCATCTATTTATGAATTTTTTTCATTTTAGTATGTTGTATTGTTGACACTACAAAATTAAGAGGAATAAGGCTTGATACTTGGCAGTGTTATTATTTAACCGAAACTGAGGTTACGATAGAATAAATTTTCCAAAATTGTGGACCAAATCATGTATTGCATTTGTACTCTTTATATATACAAGCGCCTCACTAATTGTTGATAAATAAAAGCTATGTCGATTTGGATGATCACAATGATCTCACTAGCAATTCTAATTACTCCTACCATTTTTGTAGGAATAAATCACTCCTATTCACAGGAAACATTTGTATATGTTTCTAACGGTGAAGATGGGAATATCTCAATCTTTGAATTAGAGCCAGACACAGGGGATATGGGAATGGTGAACAAAGTACCTGCAGAACAAAAGGTGATGCATATGGCAATAAGTCCAGATGATCGATTTCTCTATGCTTCAATTCGTGCTGAACCTTTTTCAGTAATTACATATCTAATAAATCCTGAAACAGGTAATTTAAGTCAGATCTCAAAAGAATTACTACCCGCCAATATGGTTTATATTTCTGTTGATCAAACTGGTCGGTTCTTGTTATCAGTATCATATAATGAAGCAAAGATAGCGGTTAATCCAATTAATCTTAATGGCACTGTTCAGCCACATCCTGTTCAAATAATTTCTACCGGGGCAAAACCTCATTCAATTCTTAGTGATTCATCAAATAGATTTGTGTATGTACCTCACCTAGGCACATCACAAATCAAACAATTCTTGTTTGATGAAAACAATGGAACTCTTGTGTTAAATAAACCTGGTGTCATAAACACTAAGGATAGCTCAGGTCCAAGACATTTGTATTTTTCTCCTAATAACAAGTTTGTTTATGTATCAAATGAAATTGATGGAACTGTATATGCATATGAATTAGACAATAAAACGGGCGTTTTAAAAGAAATTCAAAGGATAAGTGCTATGCCTCGAAACTTCAGTCTACAATATGACCCCGAGGATACTAAAACAGGAACGGGTATAGATAAAGTTACTAATTTAGGAGTTGCAGACATACACATTACTCCAGATGGGAGATGGTTGTATGTAAGTGAAAGAGAATCCAGTACAATTGCTGCTTTTGCTGTAGATAGCGAGTCAGGAATGCTAACGTATGTTCAGAACTATAAAACTGAAAAGATACCACGAGCATTTAACATTGATCCGAGAGGTCACTTTGTAATAGTGGCCGGACAGGAATCAGGATATATATCCATCTATGAGATAAATCAAGATACTGGCGAACTAAATTATTTGGATAGGTACGAGTCAGGAAAAAGCCCTAATTGGATTGAAATTGTTGGATTTGATCAGGGGAAATGATGAGCTCAATTATGAATACCGCATTAGCAAAACAGAGTAATTCATTTTGTAAATGGCTATTCCTAACTTCGTTATATTTCTTAAAAGGTTCCATACCTATTACGGTGTGATTGTTCCATATTTCCACGAAATTATGATCATCTGATATTGTCTTACAATCTACCCCTTTAGCTAAGAGATTATTTTAGACTTTCCTGATACGAATAATGTAATGATGGAAAATCAAAGTCGCTATAAATATAAGATTTACCCATCCGTTCAATTATTTGATTCACACAGGGAGATTAAGATAAGTGCACATAACAGGCACTTAAGTACAATAATGATTTTGGATATGAGAATTTATGATTAATATTTTGTAGTGACTATTAAAAGTTGTTTAAAAACAGTTATCTATATTAGTAAAGGCAACATTGATGTTAATTTTTTATAAATCAGGAACTCACAATTTCAAAAAATTTTATATTTATATATTCAATGTAATAAATAACTGAATTATTTGAAAACTATTTAAAATAGTAGATTAGTATATTGTAAGAAAATGGATTCTAAGGCGATTGACCCGCATAAAAATGGAATAGGCAGTTTAGTAGTTCACCTATATACGCTGAGCGCTTCAAATCCAAAAAAAGAATTTTGGACGATAGAAGAGATATATGATGAAATGTATCCAAATATTACCAGTAAAGAAAAAACTGAGAACGTATCTGCATTGAGAACTAACTTAGAATGGATTAAATCTAAAAAGGCATTAGAAATTAGAGGGAAAAAATCGATAAAACCTATAGGCTTTAGGCTGAGTAGCCTAATTGATGAACTTTATAATACCGCTTGATCCCATCTTCATGTCTACCCCTACATTAGGTTCATAGAATTTAGTATTAGTATACATCAAGGAATGAAATATTTAGATCAAAGCCGCTAGAGTATATTATATCT
>DATELO010000251.1:0-5555 GCA_035276505.1 Candidatus Nitrosocosmicus sp. | reverse complement strand
TCGTGTAGATCTTCATTTAATAGTTATTTTGCCTGGATAATGCCCACTAGTTTAAATCGATTCTATTTAGTGTATATACTTAAGATGTAAAATAATAAGTTAAAAAAATAAAAAAATTTGTTCCAGCTTCAATCGATAACTGGAAACCTTTGTATTGGATTGTTAGTCAGACTCTCCTCTGCTATAATTGTTTCTTCTTCCTAACGGTCTAGTAATTCCGCTTAATCTCCTTGATTGAAATTTACTGCTGTTGTCATAGTTGTTTCTAGACCTTTGTTCTGCTGGAATTCTGCTTCGACCATAGCCTCGTCTGCTATCTCCGCCACTAGTACCGTCTCCACTGTTGTAGTCACTGTTGCTACTACTGCTACCACCGCCATAGCTGCTTCGACCATAGCCGCCACCGCCGCCACTTCTGTTGCCATAGCTGCTTCGACCATAGCCGCCACCGCCGCCACCGCCACGACCATAATTAGATCTGTAGCGATTGGGTCGAGGAGGACTATTGACATTAAAGTCTACTTCTATTCCATACTCTGTGTTAAGATTCTTTAGAGAGTTCTTTGCGATATTTTGGATTTTTCTAAGTGTATACATATCATGTTGAGAAACAAAAGAAAGTGCAGTGCCGTTTGCCCCTGCTCGAGCAGTCCTCCCTATCCTGTGGAAGTAGGTCTCTACATCATCGGGGATATCGTAGTTAATAATGTGACTTACCGAAGTAATGTCCAATCCTCTTGATGCAACATCCGTAGCAATTAAAATATTGAATCTCTTATTTCTAAACCTAGAAAGAGTGTTTTCTCTCTGTCTTTGATTCAAATCTCCATGAATGCTTTCTACGTAAAAGTCATCGTCTCGTAGTTTGAATGTTAGATCTCTAGCCCTTTGTTTTGTTGCTGTAAAAACAATGATGTGACTTTCATCTTTGTTTGAGATGGGTTTAAGAGTGCTAACCAATTGTTTGAATTTGTCTTTCTCATTAAGGAGTAGATAAGATTGATTTATGTTGGCTTGAGAGATTGTCTTTTCAATACTTATTTGCTTTGGATTGTTCATTTGCTCTTTAGCAAGCTGGACTATTGAGTCAGGCATTGTTGCCGAAAAAAGGCAGATTTGCTTTTTGTTGTCGATGTGAGAAAGGATTTCTTTGATATCATCAATGAAACCCATATCTAACATTCTATCTGCTTCATCAAGAACAAGAAAATTAATTTTGCTTAAATTAATCGTCCTCTGATTCATGTGGTCCAAGAGTCTACCAGGGGTGGCGACTACGATGTTTACACCTTTATTGAGTATTTTCTTTTGCATTTGATAATTTTGTCCGCCATAAATGGCAACGGACCTTAGATTGCTATACTTTACAAGTTGATTTATTGTGCTTGTAATCTGCACAGCCAATTCTCTTGTAGGAACTAAAATAAGTGCCTGAAGAAAATTATTAGGATTCAACTTACTCAACATAGGTAGTACGAATGCGGCTGTTTTACCAGTTCCTGTATTCGATCTACCAATAACGTCTTCTCCTTTTAAGATAAGTGGAATTATTGATTCTTGAATAGGAAATGGTTGTTCGATTCCTGTTTCTGTTAATGCTTTAACTATAGATTTTTCAATACCAAGTTCTTCAAAACTAACCAATTAATATATTCAGCTCGGATTACTAAATGTGGTTATACCTTATAAATAGCAATGCATTGAAATCATGAGTCATGCTTTAATAGTAGTAGTTTAACCAAAAGCAAAGATTTTATTTAAAATTTCTTTAATAAAATGAAGGTTTTGAATAGCTATAATTTTGTTTTGTTGGGGGATACCTCAATTGCAGGAGAGTTGGGAAAAAAGGGTACATCAAGTGATATCGCAATATACGATCGGAAAACAAATGATAAGATTATTTCCTATTGTTTCCCTAATACGTACCCTGAAAAGCTTCAACCACTGTTACAATCCATTGCAATGTCCGATTATGCTATAATCAATATTTCAAAACTCGATACTTTTTTGGGTGAACAACTTGTTGCCGTTGATATTTTTGGGATAAAAAATGGTTTTATTTTGCATAGCTACGAAATTGACGCTGAAAAGGTAAGAAATATAATAAAAAATACTGGATTATCGTCATTTGTTATTTTGGATAATTTAGAGCAGCTAAAAAGTGGCATTACTGACTTTCGTCAAGATTTAAACAATGAAGCTGAAACTAGGGAGGATAATAGTGATGGAGTTTGTGTTTCCATAGATCATGCTTTTGATGTCAAAGGAGTCGGAACCGTTGTTTTGGGTTCTGTGAGACAAGGAGAAATCAAGCCATATGACGAGCTAATACTCAGTCCCGCAGCCAAACCCATAATGATTAAATCCATTCAAATGCACGATGATCCTGTAGACATCTCAAAGAAACCTTCGCGTGTGGGCCTTGCAGTAAAGGGTGTTGCAGCAAAGGATATTTCACGAGGTGATATTATTACATCTTCTGGTTTGGCCAAAATTGCTAACAACGATTTTAATATCAAATTTATCAAGAATCAATTCTTCAAAGAAGAGCTTTCTGAAACCCAGAATTATATGATCTGTGTGGGCCTTCAAATTCGAACTGTAAAAATAAAACCGATTGATGATTCAAATCTCAATGTAACATTCGAAAAACCACTTGCCTATGTCAAAAATGAAAAATGTGTATTGTTTAGGCCCGATTCCAAAGGAATGAGAATTATGGGCTACGGAATCATGGAGTAATTTTCACTCAAGAAAAAAAGGATGTCTGGGTTGGTTGGTTAGGCTTTAATAAGCCATTTGCATACAAATAGTCATCCCCTCTTATGTCTATGCGAAGTTTTTTCCCTCTTGAGACTATTCGTCCTAAACAGGCACAGGTTCTTGAGGAACTTGATCAGGCTCTAAAATCCAACTATAAATTCATATTTTTAGAAGCCCCAACCGGATTTGGAAAAAGTGCAGTTGCTGTAACACTGGCAAGATTTTTGGGAAGCTCACACATATGTACATCAACAAAAGACCTTCAAACGCAGTACAATAGAGATTTTCCATATCTTTCAGAAGTAAAAGGACGCAACAATTTTCCCTGCATAATCAAAGAAGATATGGGAATAAGCGAAAACTGTGAATACGGACCATGTCTTAAGGATGACGATTTTGATTGCATTTACAAGACTAGGATGAGTGACTATGATGTAAAAGCTGAAGGGACAATTTATGAAGATATAGACATAAACAAATTCGCATTAAAAAAATACCATGATAAGGCAAAAGAACATTCTCAGCTGATTAGAATCGAGTGGAAGCCCTGCTTGTACTATCATCAAAAGTGGATATCAATTAAATCAAGTCACACAATATACAATTACAAGTATTTTTTATCTGATTTGTTTTACTCTTCAGGCGCAAACAAGAGAAAACTATTGATATTAGATGAGGCCCACACGCTAGAATCTGAGATTTCTTCCTTTAAAAATATTATATTTAGCAAAGAATCTCTGGCTAGGTTCTTTCCAAAGATCAAACTACCCGATAACAAGCAAACTGATGTAGAAACCTGGATAAACTTCTGTACCACCTTAAGAGAACAATTTACAGGGTATGTTCAAAAAGCAGCCAATATTTTGGGAGCGGGAGGGGGAGGAAGGGGTGGTATTAGCAGTAGCAACAGAAACAACTCAAACAGTATGGATCAAGATATATACGTAAGCGAAAAAAATTTGATTGATGCACTAAATTACGAAAAGAGCTTGTCTTCGTTTCTTGAAGATTTACGGCTTCACAAGGATAACTGGCTTGTTACCAATATTACTAAGAACGAAATTGACAATACTCTATCTAGGATCAAGTTAGAACCATTGGTAGTATCAAGTTACTTTGAAGATATATTTGACAAGGGCGAAACTTCTCTACTTATGAGTGCTACTATATTGAGTAAGGAAAACTTGTGCAAAGCAGTAGGGCTAAAAAGCGATGATGTAAAGTTTATCAGAGTTGAAAATTCCGATTTTCCAATCAAAAATAGACCCATCTATTTAATGAATGTGGCCTGGCTCAACGCTAGAACCATGAGTGAATCTTTGCCAAATATCGTTAAAGTGCTTGATAATTTGTTATCCGTACATAAAAATGACAAAGGCATAATACACACTACATCATATTCTCAAGTTCAGTATATCAAAAATAACCTGTCAAAAGCTAATTTAGCGCGTCTTATCGAAACTAATCCCAAGTTTGACAGAAATGAAATGATTCTAAAACATGCTCAAAGTACAAAACCGACAGTTCTAATATCGCCTTCCATGTTCTTGGGAGTAGACCTTAAGGACGATCTCTCTAGATTTCAGGTTATTGTAAAGGTGCCATATCCAGATCTAACTGACAAAAAAGTCTCTGTACTAAAACAACGAAATCCCAAGTGGTACGAATGGAATACTATTCTTAGACTTATACAAGCATACGGGAGAAGTGTAAGAAATTCCGAAGATTACGCAAATACCTACATTTTGGATAGTAGTGTCTCATTTTTGTTAAAAAACGGACGAGATATGGTTCCAAAGTGGTTTTCAGAAGCTATCATTACAAGATAGCTTTTTATAATATTCAAATCGATTTATAAAAAAGAGGGAGCTTAAGTTATTCTCATCCAATTCTATTATATTCATGAATAAAAGTAATTAATCATTTTAAATTATTAGTGAATAGATGATTGTCCAAGTACAGGATTGTGAAAGCTATCTTTCAAAACCTGACATTAAAATGGGAAATTATTATTTTCAATGGGAATCAGATGGATTAGGCTTAACGACAGGTGAAATAAACCATTTTAAGAATTTAATCCGAAAGCTCATCCCTGTATTAGAGCACTATATGATTTTTTTGCAAGATGAGAAAAAAGAAAACAGTATCGACAAGAATGATCCTTACAGAGATAAAAAACAAATCTCTATCAAAGACAAATACAACAAAGAGATTTCATTTTTGATGCTTATTGATTCTCAGGGGTCTACTGTTTTTTTTAGAGAAGAGACCTGTGATATTGATGTCAGATCCAAATTTAAAGATGGTCATAAGATATATTCTGAAAACCCGAGTAAAATCGATTCCAATGATAGTAGCGATATCAAGATAGATTTAAAGTGGTTGCTTGGAGAGCTATTATTTGATAGAAAGGGTAATAAGATAAACCAATTTGATAGAAAGGGTAATAAGATAAACCAATCAGTTAAAATCTAGAAAAGAAAAAAAAGAGAGTTTATTGTTGTGCTGCAGCGATGTTACCGTTTTGGAACTGGAACATCAAGCCTACGTTATTACATCCAGCAATTGTAAAGTCACCAGATACACATTGTGCATTCTGTTCGTTTGATTGACCCTGTTCAATTTCTTGTTCAGAATCATTGTGTTTCTTCTTTCCACCTGCATATGCATAGTTGTCGCCAAAGGCTACTACTGAACCTATGAGTGCTGCTGCAATAAACATTGCAAATATTCCGACTTTATAGTTTTTTGTTATGTTACTCATCGTAATTGAAATGTATAATCGAAATTAA
>DATELO010000250.1:0-10834 GCA_035276505.1 Candidatus Nitrosocosmicus sp. | reverse complement strand
ATTTATTGGGTTGGTCGCATTCTGCTTAACAACTGTGTTGTTTAATAAGGAATTATGACTTTTGCTATCATTTACATGTAGTTCACCAGTAATAACCTGTTCGTTGTTCCTATCAGTCACAAAATAGTCAATCATTCCTCTAAAAGGATTATATTCATTGGAAGAATTTTTGATACTCAGTTCAATGGCAAAATCAAATTGCTGGCCTATCCTTATGAATTTAGGTACATCAATTTTTTGAACTATTAACTCTGGAGGACTTTCAAAATTTGAAAATTGACCAGTTTTGATTGGATATGTGGGATCTCGAAATGCCTTTATCGTAACTACGCCACCAGATGGATTAAACTCATCTAAGAAATACGGTCCACTACCAATTACAGCATTGTGATGTTCATCTATCCACTGAATGGAAGCGTCGTAACGATCAAGAACATAATCTAAAGGCACCATCCCTTTTAATGAATTGGGAATGTATTTTTCATTTACCATCTTGGTTAATTCTCCACGTATTAGATCTGATTGGATTGGCAAGATTAAAGATAATTGATCAATTCCCTTAATGTTGGCATCACTTTTTGAGTATGATAGTTTATTGCTAGTCACTAACCGTTCTGTAGCTGCAGTTATTTCCCAAGGCTCTGAAGGCCAAAGTGTTCCATATTGAGGGACTTGTTTTTTGTCATAATGCCATAAGTCGATGAATGTATCAAATGTATAATTGTCATTAAATTCGATTCCCTTTACCAATGATAAAGTTGGAAAAACTAGACTAGCATACTCTGCATCATAAGTCAAATCGTCGTTCTTTGTGTCAGTGGACCATTCATATGGAAAATAATACGAATATAAAAGATCATACTTGTCGATTGGAACGCCGTTATGCCATTTGGAATATAGTGGCGTAATTGTTACTTTTGTAAGGGCCGTATTATTGAGACCTGCATTTGTTTCCCAACTTTGGTTGGAAGGGTTCCAACGAATGGATTTTTCAGATACTGGGACAGTGTCATTGTAACCTTTTGAAATTACGTTACTCCAATTGTTTCTCAGAGGTTCTGGGTCACCAGAGTAAGGGTTAGAGAAGGTCGGAGAATCGGCTATGAGTGAATAGATAATTCGACAATAAAAGTCCGAACATCCTTTTATGTTATTCCAGGCACCCTGGTAAATTTGAATCATTCCTATATTCAAAGTGGAGTTGTCTGCATCATTTTTCAAAGCATTCAATAATGATAGTTTATTAGCAATCCCAGCTGAATAGTCATTAATTAAACCACTAATGTGTGAAGATGAAATATAGGGATCATACGATCTTGCAAAGAATAACCTTACTGCTTCTTCAATACCAATGGCCTCTGCTTTTTTTAAGAGATTATTTCTGTCAGACTCTGAAGTAAAATTATTAAATATCAATTTTTGAGTCAAATTGTCTATGGTAGAATTAGTATATTGCCAAAAAACAGGGTTTTGAGACCCAGGCATGCTCCCAAACCAAGGGGCATACATTTGTGTAACAGTACCCGGATTGTATCTCAGGAATGAGTTTGATATCAAAGACTCAGTGTACATATTCCATTCCAAATTTACAGGATCCGAGCCATATACAATTCTGTTAGCCTTTGTCAAGTCACCATATTCTTTTATTACGGTAAATCCTATCTTGGCAAGTTCCGCAGCCACATAGTCTCCAAAGGATTTTCTAAGGAGATCATCATTTCGAATCAAGATTTTAACGGTTACAGGTTTTCCTTCTATCGTATATTTTCCGTTTGAATCTAAGGTAGCACCCACCTTCGATAAAGCTTCTTTTATCGTATTTTGTGCAAATGTGGCATCATATCTTATTTTTAGTGGATCTATGATGGGCAGTATATTTGGATACTCTGGGGAGGTGGAGCCATAAGGTTCTATAATAGGCTCTCCAAACCCTTTCAATATATTATTGACTATAAAATTTCTATCAATTAGAAAGTTCAATGCGAATCTAACTTCTTTTATGGAAAACGGGTTGAACGACTCTGAAGAATTAGAAGGGTTTATCAAAAGTCCATATGAAAGTCCCTCCTTTTCGTAAACTTTGAGATTAGGGTTTTTTTTGGCAATTTCAACTAATTGCAAAGGGATTTGAAAAAAATATGCGTCCAATTGACCATTACTAACCTGCTGATAGGCAACGTTTTCATTTGAGAATTTAATGAACTTGATCTGGTCAGCATATCCACCCGACTTGTTTTCAACTGAAAAAACACCTTTAATAGGAAACGATACAAAGATTACCCCAATTAACAAAAGAAAAGAAACAGCAAGCAATATTTTTTTCATTTATCACGATAAGTTGGATTCAAGTATTATAAATTCATTATTTTCTGTAAGCATTTCCATTTTGTTACAAATTTTTAACGAATTCAAAAACCATAGTATATAAATAATAATTTATTATTTTAACCCATGACTAATAAGACAACCAAAAGAACCCACGCGTATAGCTCTCAAAGGAGCGAAAGTAAGAAGTATGCCAAAGCTGAAAGGAGAAAGCGAACAAAGGCAAAATATTAACATTCCGTTTTTGATAATTTCCGATATATTTATATGTAAGGAAAGATATAAATACTTGTGGAATTAGTTTATAAGTTTTGTGGTGATATAAATTGGTAAAAGATATTTCTATGTTTGGAGATCGATGTCCCCGATGTGGCAAAGGTCCTATGGTTACAGATAATTCTACCGGAGAAATGTTCTGCGGTAATTGTGGTTTTGTTGTGACAGAGAGGATCGAAGAAACTGGACCAGAGTGGCGGGCATTCTCAAAGGAAGAACATGAAGATCGTAGCAGAGCTGGAGTTCCTACTTCTTTAGCAATGCACGACATGGGTTTAGCTACAATAATTGGACCAGTGGACAAAGATGCCTCAGGTAAACCCCTCTCTGCATCCATGAAGAGTACGATTGAGAGATTGAGAACATGGGATAGTAGAAGCCAGGTACATGAACCTGTCGACAGAAACTTTAGACAGGCATTTAGTGAGCTTGATCGGCTAAAAGACAAATTGGCAGTGGGTGATGCAGTCATTGAGAAGGCCGCTTATGTTTATAGAAAAGCACTTGAAAAGGGATTAGTCAGAGGTAGATCAATTTCAGCCCTTGTAGCAGCTGCGCTTTATGCTGCGTGTCGAGACACAGAGACACCGAGAACTTTGAAGGACGTGGCCAATGCCAGCAACATAAAGAAAAAAGATGTAGCTAGATGCTATAGACTGTTAATAAGAGAATTGGATCTCAAGATGCCAGTTGTAGATCCAGTAAAATGTGTTGCCAGAATTGCTAGCAAGGCAGGATTAACAGAAAAAACTAAGAGAAAAGCCTTAGAAATATTAAAAAAGGCCGAAGAAGGTAAAATTTCAGCAGGAAAAGATCCGATGGGATTGGCAGCGGCGGCGTTGTATGTAGCATGCGTTATGAACGGTGAAAACAAGACTCAAAAAGATGTTGCTGAAGCGGCCGGTGTTACAGAAGTTACCATAAGAAATCGGTATAAAGGCCTAAAAACTCATCTAAAACTCTAATCTATTTAATTTTGTTTAATCACATATTTTTTTAAAATTTTAGAAGTCAATTGATACAAAAATAATATTCCGATAGTAATAAAACCTATTGAGACCATTCCCAGCAATATGTTGTCAGATTCCGTATTCCATGGCGTCTGGAAAAGATAAAATCCAAGAATACTATATGCAAAAAATACATAGTTAGAGGTCCAGTGAAAAGTAATAGCAGAGGATAACCCGTATCTGTAGTATATCCATCCTATGATCAGTCCACCTAATGCAGCTTGGGTTATTTTACCTATCTCATAACCTCCTCCAAAAATTACATGTGACAATCCAAAGACAAACGAACTGAGGACTATTATGATAAATATACCGATAATTGTAAACTTTCCTTTGTGCTCTTGGATAATGGAGTATGGATGATTCAATGTGGACAAAAACTTTCCTTTTCCTAGTGGAACAAAGATTAGAAACAGAGGTAACCCCATTAAAATAACTCTAAAAAAAATCTCTTCATTCAAAGGAGCGGCTGATAGGTAAAAGAAGGAGAGTAAAGGGTTATCTGTTAATGGGTTACCCAATTTTACCCCAAATACTTGCTGAATTACATCAATCAATATGGACAGTATAAAGTAGGCGGAGAACCATGATAGAGTAATCATTAAATAATTGTAAGATACACCATTTCCTTTTTTTTTCACAATTTGGGTATTCGCAGCATCTGAACGCACTATTGCTCTCAAAAGCGGTAACTCCTTGAGTGAAATAGGTTTGAGAAAGCAATAGACATAACAGATTAAATAGACAAACCAGAAAAAAAGGAACGTTAATCCCAAATTAAAGTAGATGGTTTGGAATCCAAAAATACTAAGCAATAAAAAATCAAGGGGTACATTGTCATCCCAATTTATATCTCCTCCTAGATTTGTAAAAAAAACAAGGTAAAGTCCAATCCCAAATGAAATTCCAGTTACTATAACCATGAAAAAAATAATGGTAACTTTAGCTTTTTCAATAGTCCCATTCAGAGAATTTATAATAGTCAAAAGATTTTACTCAATTATTTACATTACTTCAATCGAAGATTCGTTAAATCCCTTTACAACGAGATAATTTTTTACAATGTCACGATGATCTCCTTGCAATAGGATGAATCCATCTTTAGCTGTTCCGCCGCAAGCCAGTCTGCTCTTTAATTCCTTTACCATTGTGTGAATGTCATTTATCTTTGGATCTAATCCCTCAATCATAGTAGTTGTTTTTGAAAATCGTCGGGTTTCCAATCTCACAACAATTCGGGTATCCTCTTTATCTAACTCTCCGCATGCACACAAATCATCAGGTAGGCCACATTTTTTGCATATTACAGCCATCTATTATTCCTGAATATACCTAAATCCTATTATTAAGCCTTCCTTGACCATTACCTGAAATCTACTATTTTGAATATGCAAGAAACCATCTTCTAGTCACAAGTTAAAAAAATTGAGAGAAAAAATGACAATATTCTGAAATTATTGGAATTTTTCACCAACCTCACATTGCATCTGACAATTGATCCGACCGATAAAGCAAAGTTAGATCTATAACGTCATATAGGAGCGAATTATCGAATGCTAATTAAGTCTAAAACAAAAATGGTCATAATAAAAGTTACTATTGAAAATTGGTTGTGGAAAGATTATATAAAAATAACAATATCAATTTTGTATATGTCCTCTGCCATAGGTTCGTTAAAATTTCCTTTTGAACTCAAGCCGGATCAATTGGCCGCTGTTGAATCATGGATAAACAACGGATGTAGGGGTTCAGTGATTTATTCTACGGGCACAGGAAAAACAGAAATAGCCTTTGAGAGCGCTAGGAGGGCATATTTCCTTGATACACCCAAGAAGAATAATTTTACAGCCAATACAGAACCATACAATATTTTATTTTTGGTCCCCAGGATTGTACTTATAGAGCAAAACATTCTTAGGCTTCAAAAGTATAATATCCCACCCAGCTCAATTGGAGCTTTTTACGGAGAGAAGAAAAACCAGAAAGAGATTACCATTTCTACTTATCAAAGTACTGTAAACAACCATCAACTTATCAAGGATGCTAAGATGGTTATCCTAGATGAAGTTCATCTTTTAAGTAACACTGCATTTTCATTTAAGAATTTATTTAAGGTCATCACTTCAAATCCGAACAGACGTATTTTAGGTCTAACGGCGACCATAAATGAGCTTGATACGAGGTACAAAGAAATTATTGAGATAATTCCTCCTGTCAAGAAATACTTAATTAAGGAGGCCGTTGATGATGGCAGATTAGCGAAACCTGAGATCATTACTTTGGACGTGACGCTAACTAGTGAAGAAAGGGAAATTTATAGAAAAACAAGTGAAATGATAAGAAACATTTCATACAAACTCAATGCATACGATCCAGGTGTCTTATCAAAAATACTTTACCAAGGGGGAATGAGAGCAAAATATGCCAAGGAATGGTTTAATCAAGTAAAAATTAGGAAGGATCTCCTCAACTCATCTAAGAGGAAATTGGACAGCGCTGTTACTATAATAGAAAAACACAGAAATGAAAAGTTGATGGTTTTTAGCGAAACCATAGAATCTATAACAAGATTGAGGGAATTACTAATACTAAAAAATATTAGATCTGAAA
The DNA here is from genome assembly GCA_035276505.1 of Candidatus Nitrosocosmicus sp. GTDB lineage: Archaea > Thermoproteota > Nitrososphaeria > Nitrososphaerales > Nitrososphaeraceae > Nitrosocosmicus. Next base: position 4,613 of record DATELO010000250.1, on the reverse strand, counting down.
TAATTCATTCAAAAATAAAGACAAAAGAAAGAAAATTGATTTTAGAAAAATGGGGAACCGAATTTTTTCCATTACTTTCAGTACATACATTAGAGATAGGATTTGATATTCCACAAGTCGGGATCGCAATCATATTGTCAAATACTTCTAACATCAATCAAATTGCACAACGGATAGGTAGAGTCATAAGAAAAACCACAGGGAAAAAAAGTGCTTCCATTTACTTAATCTATGCCAAGGAAACCAAAGACAATAACATTCTAAGAATGGTAGACAAGGCTGTAGGCACCAAAGATAACAAGACCATAAGAAAGGGTACTAAACAAACCAAGATAACAGATTCATTTACGTGATTTATTCACTCATTATGAAAACAAAAGGTATATTTTGATTCAAACATAACCCAAAGTATGACAATAAAGAATATTACAATATTGGGTTCAGGTATTATGGGACATGGGATCGCACAAGTGTCTGCCATGGCCGGTTATAAGGTTTTTCTTCGCGACATCGAACAAAGATTTTTGGACAAAGCGATGGAAAAGATAAAGTGGTCACTTCAGAAATTGTCTGAAAAGAACAAGTTAACTGCTGACGAAGTAGATACCATATATAGTAGCATTACACCGATTGTTAACTTGCGAGCTGCTACTACTAATACCGATCTTATCATTGAAGCAGTACCAGAAGATTTTAAATTGAAGGAAAAAGTGTATAATGAATTAAATAGTATAGTAGAAAACGATGTAATATTTGCATCAAATACGAGTACATTACCTATTACCGAATTAAGTAAGTTGACTACACGTCCCCAGAACTTTATTGGTGTCCACTTCTTCAATCCTCCACAATTAATGAAGTTGGTAGAGGTGATCCCCGGAATACAAACTAATCCACAAGTTGTGGAAGAATTAACAAAATATGTACAGAGTCTAAATAAACATCCAGTTATTTGTAAAAAAGATGTTTCAGGATTTATTGTGAACAGAATATTCATACCACTTGTACATGAGGCATTATTTTCAATGGACAGAGACAAAGTTTCAATGGACGTTATAGATTCGGCAGTAAAGTTTAAACTAGATTTTCCAATGGGGATTTTTGAATTAGCAGATTATACGGGCTTGGACGTAGTTTACAAGGCATCTTACGAAATGAACTTGAGAGACAAGACTGTATTATTAATGCATCCCAAAATCCAAGAACTTTATGATAATCACCAATTGGGTCAAAAAACTGGCAAGGGTTTTTACGAATACAAGGACAACAATTATGAAAGAGTAAGCTTAACCCAAGAAAAGTCAGCAGAGTACGATCCTCTATCAATATTGGGGGTAGCCGCAAATAATGCTGCATGGTTAGTAGAAAATAAAGTTTGTACATTAGAAGATCTGAATACTGCCTTAAAACTAGGAATGGGCTTAAAGACAGAAATTTTTGAATTGGTCAAGACCCTTAACAAGTCCCAAGTTATTAAGAAGCTTCGGGAACTGGAAAGGCAACAGGGAGATTTTTATCACCCAAACAATTATTTGGAAAACATCTAGTGAATAAAATGTGTACTTCTTAAGGTTTATCTAAATAACATCTTAATCTCATTCCGCTGCCTTCAAGAAACTAATCGACTTGCTATATCGTTACACGTATTCTCTGATAATTTTTTTACAATTACTACGTGATACACGTCTTTGAGATTATATACTCCACTGCACTTACAGGATCTTCTGTGGTTTCAATCAGTATTCTATTTCGTTCATCCAAAAATTTTCCGCCATATATATCTGACACCCCCCCACTATTCTTTATTGCCACCATTGGCTTTTTTGTCATGTAACCTACACACAATTCAATAAGCGTACCTACACCTCCTCCAACTGAAATAATACCATCTGAGGAATGGGCCACTATGAAATCTCTAGATAAGCCTATACCTGTACATATTACGGCATCACAGTACTCGTTCGCTTGATTGAAGTCTTCGTGTGGAATTATTCCAATTGTAAACCCCCCTTGATCCTTAGCTCCTTTGCATGAATACTCCATAACACCCCCTAACCCCCCACTAACTAAAATTGCGTTTCTTTTAGCAATGATTTTACCAACCTCGTAAGCTATACTAAGAGTTGTTTGTTTTATTTGAATTGAGCTACTGCTATTATACCCAATTACGCCAATTTGCAATTTCTTCAAGCTAGATTAGGAATCTAAAATTCTTTATTAATGGTTTTGGAAACAAAAAATAAAAAAAATTGTTTTAGGACAGTAATGTATTTATTTCCAATGTAAGGATTTTTAGGTATGAGTAAGAAGGCGAAAAAGAACGCACCGCTTCCTGCTTCTAGTGCGGGTTTATTGAGGTTCTTTGAGGACGAGACTAAAGGGATTAAGGTAAAGCCAGAAATAATTTTAGGTATAGCAGGAGCATTAATTGCAATATCCATAGCGATAAAAATTTTGGTGCCAGTATAATTTTTTTGACTATTAATGAGTAATTTTGAATCTGATAGCGTTTCCAGTCTTCATAAAAGATGGCTTTTTACAAACATAAATCCTTCTTCAGAAAAGTTTTCCTTTTTAATATCGATATTAAGCTTAATCACGAATGTTGCTTTAATAAATTTTGTCATAACGTCTCATACCATAACTGATTTCTTAGTAAGTTTTCCCATCATAGCTGCGGTATTCTCAGCTACACTTATCTTTGATTATCTATCCCTTAGAGGCACACCATTAAACAGATTTTCAAAAGTATTGCATGTATCGGCTTTTGCAAATTTGCTATGGACACTAACAGTAATTGGAGGATTTATTTCAGAATTCATAATCAATACAAACAGTCTTAACATCAATTTCGTTTTGCAAGGTATGTTTATGGCAATAGGTCTTCGAATAGGTATATTTGTATCTGTTTTTGGGGCTTCATTAAAACGGACTATACCAATTTCGTTTATACAACCGTTAATAATCTTTATATTATTTTCCTTCTTTTATTTCAATCATATTTTTTATACTAATTTTACGGTTTACTTGTTTGGTTCGGTAATCCTGTTTATAGGCGTAATGTGGACTGTTGTAGTTGATAGGATAGGAAGACCCAACTTTACAAGTGCGTTTAAGATTTTACAAGCATTCTTGATTGCCTGGACGGAAAACAAGTCTGATGAAATGGAAAAAATTGCTGAAGCCAAGGCCAGTCCAAAAGTAGTTAACACATTAATTATAAAGTTTAGGCCTGAGAATAAAAAAGATGTTTCGCTAGTTTTGCCCGAGTTGCATCCAGGACCGTTTAATCCAATTGGTGGAAGCAATTTACCATTTGATATATTCAAATTTTACTCAGATTCGGCTATGGTAATGCATAGTATTTCAGATCATTCACTTAACTTACCCTCCAAAAAAGAGGTAGAAAAATATCTAAGATCCTTAAACCAGGTAAAGCACATCGAGACAGGAACCAAATGTTCTATTCCTCTTACAATAACTAGAAATGATTGTAATTGCAGCGGATTTGCTTTAGGTAAGAATGTAATAATTCTCTTCTCAAAATCTCCATCTGGAATGGAAGACATACCCCTAGAAGTAAAAACAGATCTGGAGAAGTTTGCTCAAGAGATCGGGTTTGACCAAATTATGATAATTGATGCCCATAATTCACTTGGAGCAAAAATAGAAGAAAAGGACATTAAAGCATTAATTAGCATAGGCAAAGAATGTCTAAGAAATTTAAGGGAAAGTGCTCAATATGAGTTTGAAGTAGGATACGCAAATAGTTTTCAAATTAGTGATAATAAAAGTAAAGATTTGTTTAATGTGGCCGATTTAGGCAAAGGTCAATTTGGACTGATTGTTCTTTCTATTAAAAAAGAAGATTACTTGCTATGTTGGATCGATTCTAACAATATGAAAAATGGAATTCGTGAAAAAATTGCTATGTCCTTAGCCAACCAAGGATTTAACATTATTGAGATTTGTACTTCCGACACTCATGCGACATCTGGAAAAAGAAATACAAAAGGTTATTATACTCTTGGAGATATCACATCTGAATCCAAAATCATTAATGTCTTTAATTCAATGGCTACATATGCAAAGAGTAATCTCAGTCAGTCAAAATTTGACATTCTAAAGACAGAAAGTCAGGTCATGGTAATGGGAACTGATCAATTTGATGACTATTCTAATGCTTTGGAGAAGTCATTTCAAGTTACAAAGATATTTCTTGCCATCACTTTTGTAGTTTATATACTAATGTTACTTTTTACTTAATTTTCTAAGGAAATCTTGTGTTGATGGATGAGGAGAGATTTGAACTCTCGACCACCTGTGTGTGAGACAGGTATCCTAACCAGACTAGACTACCCATCCTTTTCAGAATTCTCTTTAAGTGAGAGGCTAAAAGATTAATTAACTTTTGGCCGTGCGAGTTTTATTAATGAAATAAAGCCATATAAAATGATTGAAATAAAAAATGTGCTTTTATTAGAATTGAATCAAGTACCTTCTCCGTATTCATTCAGATATCTATTTTGACTATCAGACAATTTGTCGATGTCTATACCCATGGAGTCTAGCTTAAGACTGGCAATAAATAGATCTTGGTCTCTATCAATTTT
>DATELO010000249.1:0-4797 GCA_035276505.1 Candidatus Nitrosocosmicus sp. | reverse complement strand
GATTATTCGACCCGCATATTCATATGTACTCTAGGACAACTGATGATTACGAGGCCATGTCAAAGGCTGGGATAGAAGTAGTAGTTCAACCTTCATTTTGGCTAGGTTCGCCACGAACTAGCGTGGGAACATTCGTAGATTATTGGGAACACATGATTACGTTTGAGTCAAAAAGAGCCGCCGAATTTGGAATCCATCATTTTACTTGTATTTCGGTAAACCCAAAAGAATCAGTGGAAAGACCTCTGGCGTTAGATGCACTAGATATTATGATTAAAAAAAAGTTTCTAAATCGAGAAGGGGTTGTGGCCCTGGGTGAAATAGGTTATAACTTGATAAACGATTTGGAAGAAGAGCTATTTGTAAAGCAACTAGATATTTGTAATAGAGAAAATCTTTTGGCAATGATACATCTTCCCCATAATAATAAACTTGAAGGAATGAACAAGATGAAAAAGATCTTTGAAAGCGGTAAATATGATTTTAACAAGATCCTAATTGATCATAATACAGAAGAAACAATTAAAATGACATTGGATTTTGGAGCATGGGCAGGCCTCTCTGTTTATCCGGTCACAAAATTATCTCCTGACCGTGTAATTAAAATTGTCTTGCAGCATGGAAGCGAGAGAATAATGGTAAATAGTGCTGCTGATTGGGGAGTTTCCGATCCTTTAAGTGTGCCTCTGACCGCTAGAGAAATGAGAAAAAATTTATGCAAGGAAATCGATATAGAAAGAGTCACTTTTTCTAATGCTTTTGAATTTTACAGGCAGTCTGATAAGTTCACATGGCGCCCGTAATTAGATGAATTTTTATCCATAAATTTGATTTTGCCTATACATAAGAAAATAGATCGTGCAGCTAATCAAAGTTACAAGCATGTAAATATCGGCCTAACAATTAATGAAATGTAGCTGTAGAATATTTCTCCGAAAAACGGAATTTCTGCCAAGTGACCGCTTTCTTGGTTTTGATTTTTGCTTTTGTTCGATAAATACTGTATTAAATATCGTTACGACTTCAGTTTAAGTACAAATAGGGTAAAGGTCATTTTTTTCTCAAATCTCTATTGGGATTGTACTTTTAATGGTTTCAGTTACACTTAAATTTAAACAAAATTAATACACTGAAATAAGTTTTTTCCGATCAGTATAGTAAACAGAAACAAATAAAATGATGCTAACAGGGAAATATTTTCTTATTTTATGAATAATAGAACTGACTAGTTTACCATTTGATTCTAATTAGCAATATATTAAAAGTGAATAAATATAGAAACAAAAATTGGTAGATTTTATGAAAATCTACATTATCTTCGTATTTTGGTTATTCTGGTATTGTGTGCTTATTGATGCTTATTAAATGCATCCCAATGTGTTGCATATAGCAATTGCGCTTCCGCCATCTCCACCGCTACCTGCATCGCCACCGTCTGCATCACCGGTCTCTAATTCTGCTTCTCCGCCGTCACCGCCAGAGCCACCACTTCCACCGTCGGCATCTCCACCGTCAGCGTCTACTTCACCAGATATGCTATATCCAACGGTTTCTTGAAGTACTTCATCTAAAGGGGCAAGGAATTCAACACCATCGACACCTGTGTTGTTGCTTCCGCCAGCGCCACCAGTTCCACCGTTACCGCCTGAACCACCGTTACCACCGTCACCACCAAGAGCAGCATTAAAACCTGTGTTTCCACCTTCGCCACCGTCTCCGCCATCTCCACCGTTACCAGCATGTTGTTCGAATGCGGTTACAAAAGAGGATGCAGGAATCATGGTTGCTAAAAGAGCGAATGCTAATGCACCAAATATTGCAAAGCTCTTTAAAGATACTTTTTTGTCTTTGTTATTACCTGTTTCATTATTTAACTGATTCATATCGTAAGATTTAATGAATTATTATTATATTACAATTAGGAGTGTTCTTTTCATTATAATTTTCTAGTATTATATTTGATAGAACTTATTAATCCTCTCGTGAATTTATGAAGGAATGTTGGAGTAACCAATGCGTTAATTACATCGTTCGCACTGATACCCAGCAAATGATGTTGGATCAAACCTGGTTGTGGATGAATGCTATATGAAGTATGCTATAATAATATTAAATTGAGTATGTTGGTCTATTATCGAATTGAATTCAAAGTTAAGCTTAAAAAATGTTTAAAAGTCAATGAGGTCTACCTCTTATGTTCATGTTTGTTAATAATTCTACTTTCTTTACTTTTTGTCGACATGGCCTATGGTTCACCTCTGACTGAATTAAAACCTGCTAATGAAATCCTAATAGGTAATTCCTTGAATATGAATCAAGGCATTAACAAAGACCCTAAAAGTGAAACTAGTTATGATAATCAAACTCAGCAGCAGATTAGCTTCGCAAGCAATACAGAGATTGATCCTTTGACTATTGATCTTCAGAGCTGCCAGTTAAATTTTTGTGTAAAGGAAGGGGAACCAGTTACCTTTTCTGTTGATTGTGAAGGAACAGACCCAAACATGATAGTTACTTGTACTATGGTTGAAAGTCCTCAGGGTGCTGTATTTACTATTGACAAAGGGAATCCGACAAAGGGTATTTTCTATTTTTTTCCAAAGACTGCGGGGTTCTATGAGGCATCTTTTCAAACAAAAGTCTTGTATTGTCCACCTAATCTAAATGAATGTTTTGATAATCAAAAGAGAACAGTGCAAATACAAGCTAAACCTGATTGCGGCAATAAACAATTTGAATTTTATAATGGTGATATTGATCTACTACCATTTCCTAGGCTTGGAAGTATATTGAAGGGTTTACCTGCTGTTGAATTCTGGTACTCGGCAATATACAAAGACATGTTTACTTATAAAGAGGATGACCAAATATTTTGGTCCTATACCAAATCCGATCCGCCTCAATTGACCAACAAAGATTTGAACCAAAATATAATTGACTGCGATTCCTCACTGACAGTAAAAGTTAACATACTATTTCCAGACAATCCTAATGCCCAACTGAATCCTGCAGAAAAGAAAGAATGGTTTAGATTCACTTTAGCGTTAGCTAATCATGAAGTAGGTCATGTAAAGATAATCAAGGAGGGTTATTATGGAAATTATGATGGTAAATGGGAACACAAAGGAGGATTTAATGGGATAATGGAAAAGGTAATAGGTTTAACAACAGAAAGGGCTTTAGAGGAGATCGCAATAAGGGAAACTGAAACTCAACTAGCACATGACAAATATGATGAAGACACAAAGCATGGAACTACAACTGACCCAAACCATAGTCCTTTTGGCCCAGCTAAATTGACTCTCTTCCAAAAATAGATAATTATTTAGTTTCAATATATTTACCATCAAGTATTAATATTAAGTCTATAGTTACTATAACATCATAGTACTGGCTGTGATATTTGAAAAATATTTGATTTTAATTTGTTAAAAGTCTTTGTTTCATATCAAAACACCAAATTGTCAAAATTATCAATCAACAATAAATTGTCTCCTTTTCCATAAAAAATCCTAAATCTACCGGATATTCTCAATACAATCTTGTGATGTGGCGATACTTAAAATAAGAAGCATTATGAAAATGATTCTCACATGAGGATAAAGAATAACAAAGGATTATTGGGAATACTCGAGTCAATGGGTTAACAATAGATTGAAGAAAATGAATTTTGGATCAATAAATCTGTCTTTATATTCAATTTGATTTTTTTGTTGATTATCAACAAAGTTGAAATACTTAGTACGATCTAGAAGAATCATATTAATTTGAAATAATAATAATTGGCTTGTCCCCCAATAATTTGTAAAATTTTATTTCTCATCGTTTTACTGTTGAGTTATCCCAAGTCTTTAAATCGATCTCTCTATCTATAGAAGCAGAAAGCTACCTCAAGTTATTATTTAATATAATAATTTGGCAGAGATTTCATATGGACTTCTGATATATCATGTGAGTTATACTTTATCTGATAATCATGAAAAATAGTAGCAAACTCGTGATAATGGCCTTCCTGAGTTTTACCTCTCTAGCAGGAATATATTCTTCAGGAAGCTTCCAAAGTATATCTGCACAACCAATAGACATGTATCTCGACTTTCCTGTGCTCATAGAAAATAATCAAACAGCAACATCTGAAGCTGACGTTTCGCCACAAGATGGTCAAGACGGGCAAGATGGTCAAGACGGGCAAGATGGTCGAACTCTAGTATTACCATAAATTAAAACTGGTCTCTGATTGTGATCAGCAAAAAACTCTTTTTATTAATAGAATTTTTTTGAACATACCCTTCCAAACATGCTCTATTTGCTCACATGTAACTGAGACCATTAATTACACGGGCGCTAATACTAAATTAATACCATCAAATTATGATATTATCATGCGATCAGGATTTAAAAGTCATATGTACAAAATTTAAAACATTAAACTTGTTTCTTTTTATATTTTCTAATATATAAAAAACCATAGTACCGATGTCGCTATAACTAATGTACACTAATGTAAATTAATAGGTGAGTAAGGTAGTACAGCTAGAGCTTCATATAGTCTGACATGAGTTTTTGACACCGAACAATTAATTTTTCAAATACGAAGGAGATGTTAAAAAGATATAACTCTTGTAGGCGACCAATTAATGATTATGTTAAGATTACTTTAAGCACGTAGATTTTGACATATATGTCATAGTATGGGTATTGATAGCCATTTGAGAGGGCCTGTTATACGAATTATGGCAAAGCAACCGAGATTTTGGCGATAATAATTTACTGTGAAAATGTACCGTACTAACCAAG
>DATELO010000248.1:0-7740 GCA_035276505.1 Candidatus Nitrosocosmicus sp. | reverse complement strand
CTGCAGGGTAACTAATTAATCGTTCTAACCTTATGTGCTAACTAATTGACCAGACTCTCCAGCAGTTTCGCGAGGTTATGTTACCATTGATTTGTAATCCGCTTTCTTGATTCTTCCAATAGTTTTTCCATCGATTCAATTTCTTGTGAGATCCATTTCATATATTCTGACTTTTTCTGTTTTCCCAATTCCAATTCCCTATTCTCACGTATTAATTTTGTCTTAATACGCTCCAAATCATTTATTTCTATGAAACGGATTTTCATCTCATCGTCATTAAAGTACTTCTTAATTATTATACAAATATTTTCAAAATCAGATATTTTGTTTTTTGTTTCGTTAAAAAATATATTTACAGTTTCTCTTCCTTCGAGTCGTAAGTAGTCTGAATATAATTTCTCTGCTTCTGAAGGCAAGATATCTAGCGCTATTACAACATGGACAGGGGATTTGTCTTCTGAATACATCTCAAATGATTTTGCAGTAGGTGATTTCTCACCGCAGCCATACATTTTCTCTTTGTAATCGTTTATTATCTTGTTTACATCTCTAATACTGACCTTCAGGTCCTTTGAAATTTGCATCTGGGAAAATCTTCTCAAGTGTAGTTCTATTATTCTATCAATTAATATTTGATGTTCTTGTTTAGTATACATTAAGCACTATCAACCAAAAAGTATAAAAGACTTGCACCATTTTCATAATTTTCATTTTTTTCACCAAATTCGGTAGGCATGATCAAAACGGATATGGTATATCTATACTATGATTTATGAATCAGAAATCGAGATGAAATAATATAACTATAATTAATCGAAATAATCACATAACTAGGTTATGTTCACATGGGCTCGGCGTGACCAGTCATTCGATTTCTAGAATTGAATATTTAAGCTTAGTCTTTGCAGCTTTCAATTTATTCCAAACCTGCAAGCAAAATCTGAATATTGATCATATTTTTAGGCCTTTTAGTGAAAAGGCTTTGGTGTTCGTTCATAAATATTATTTCCTGAATATCTGAGTCGTATTCTTTAGCATTTGATTTAATCTATCTTCAAAGTTTTGTTTGCCACAACTATTCCAACAAATAACATAATGCCTGCAAAAATAAGCAAATAGTAAAAATATATCCAACTAACTTCAGAGATATTTCCTGCAAAGATAATCTCTCTTCCAAAGGTGGACGAATATGACACTGGGTTTAAGTTAGAAATGGTTTGCATCCATGGAGGAAAGTTGTCATTAGGAAATAGAGCAGTACTCGCAAACATTAGAGGAAGATTTATGAAATTAGATATTAATGTGGGGATTTGCCAGTCTGAACTCGACATAGTTAAAAGCAGGTAAATTGACGCAAGTCCTAAACTTAATAACAATAATGAAAATAAAAACATCATCAATCCTATCGCATCAGGAATTTGGACACCTAAAATCATGACACCTATAAATACAATGGGCACTTGTAACATCCCACGTGTTGTAGCTCCAAATACCTTTGACAAGAAAATAACATAGTTTCTGGTCGGAGTGGTCATTATTCTTCTAACATAACCGGATTTCTTATCTTGAATAAGACTTAAAGAACTAAACATTCCTACGAATAACATCGATGTTGCCAATTGACCAGACAAAAGGAACGCAACGTAATTATCAGTTTGAAAAAAATCTGTCAGAAAAGAGACAGGAGCATAAGCAAAACTACTGCCGAAAAATACTATCCATAATAACGGCTGTACGATACTGAGAATGATTACAGCTGGATTTCTAAATGTATTCATTATCTCTCTTACATATAAACCGATGAATTGATTGATTGTTCGCATCATTTCTCAAAGATCAATTCTTACTAATACTACTAGGGTTGGCTTCAATATCTTCGAATCTTTTTCCAGTATACTCTAAAAAGATGGATTCTAGGTTTGGTTTTTCAATTTTGATAGTTTCTATATTGTTTGGATGAGTTTCTGTAATCCTGGAAATCAAGTAAGGCAAGACCGTTTCAGCATTTTTTACTTTAATCCGCAATTTTAGATTATTATTGAGACGTTTTTCAAAAGTCTTGTTTGAGTCGTTTGAATCTAATTCTTCAATATGAGTTATCCCATTGATTTCACCAAGATTACTGTAGTCAAATGACGAAAGAAAGGCAATTTCTATAATGTCTCCATGAGCATGAGTTTTAAGCACTTGCGGTGATCCTGTTGCAATAATTTTTCCATTATCAATTATGGCTATGGTGTCGCATAACACATCGGCCTCCTCAATATAATGCGTAGTCAAGAATATCGTAACACCATAAATACTATTTATTTTCCTTATGAACTTCCACAGAAGTTTTCTTGTACTTGCATCGAGTCCTATAGTGGGTTCATCCATAAACAATATTTTGGGCTTGTGCAAAAGCGCCATTACAATTTCTAATTTTTTTTTCATCCCGGTAGAAAGTTTTTCAACTTTTTTTACTTTTGTATTCTCTACTTCAAAATACTCCAGAAGACTTTTGGCTCTATCTTTCCAGTCTTTGCCAATATTATGTAACCGAGCCTGAATCTGAATATTTTCCATGATTGTAAGTGATTCATCTAAGATTACCTCCGATGATATCCAACCTATGTTTTCCTTAACTTTTATAGATTCACTAATTGTATCAAAACCTGCAACAAATGCTTTTCCTTCAGATGGTTTTGATAAACCTGTTAGAATTTTGATCAAGGTAGTTTTTCCAGCTCCATTAGGACCTAATAATCCAAATATACTACCATAACTAATCTCTAATCCAAGATTATCAACTGCTGTTTGTGAGCCATACACTTTTGAAAGACTAATACAACGAATGGCTAAATTCTTACCATTGGGAGCAGATGCAGAAGTAGTATTAGTCGAATCAAGAACCAAAAAATAAGATCTATCATTATAATCAAATGAGGTGATAAATATGTTGACAATAATTTACATTCCAAGTTTTCAAAGAATTGCATCATTTCTGCACATTAGGATTTACGTCAACCAACTCTACAATTATAAATTGGTAGAACAAACTTAATTTATTTAAATTCTAATTATGAATAAAAAAAAACTACAAAAGAAGGATATAGAGGATGGCTGGTATTTTTTCATAGACATTGTTGGTTCTTCAGATCCGAATTTGTCCATAACATGTCAATTGGAAAAAATAGACACCATCAAAAGCTTGATCTTGTCTTATCTTACCTCCATCAAAGATCCTGAAATTTACAAATCATTTACAGGAGACGGTATGCTCATAGTCTTTTTGGATTACAATTCTCCTTTAGAATTATCTATATTTATCCACAAAAATATCAAGGAATATAACAAATCCGTAAAGGAAAATGAGAAGATTTTTGTTCGAATAGGGATCGGGTATGGTTCATTTCTTTCATTTCGAGATGGAGTTCATAAAGAATTTGCACCATGGGGACACGAATTGGTACTTGCAAGGAGAATAATGGACATGGCCAGACCCAATCAGATATTGTTGACTGATTTTGCATATCAGAAAATAAAAAATGATTACCTGTTTGACAAAAACAAGTATGGCTCTTCGTTATATGATAAAGGAAAAATCATGTTGAAACATCATAACGAATTAGAGAATGTTTATTCTTTTTACCAGATAGATGAATATGGGAATAATTCTGATATTGAATTCAGCATTGATCTCAAACCTTTGATTCAGTATCAAAAATTTGACGATACTTTTGTAGCACCAATTCAAAAATTTTGCGAAGCTAGGTTTGTTACTATATTAGAAAAGTTTAAGGACTTGACGAATCCATCCAAAGGCCTAGAAATTGGTCTGCTTTCTACCGGATTGATTTACCAGGTATTGTTTGAGAATGGTGGTGATTATATCTCCGCCACATACTTGCCACCGGGGGAATATTGGGAGCTACAGAATAATGCACCATTAAATCTATTGAGTCACCAGGAAAAGGCTTTGAGAAGATTGGATCATAAAAATGTAGCCCGAAGTCATTTTAGGTTTTTGATTATGGAAAAAGAGAAACTTGACAATGACATAAAGGATAACCAGAATAGCTCCCTTCTCTTCATAAAGTGGCATTCAGAAAATAACGTAGACCTGTATTTTATCGACTCATCTAATATTAATTCAATTCTCGTAAAATATCCCAAAATTGTGCATAACGTGGGACTTGGTTTTTGGAATGGAAAATATGTACTTCAATTTGGGCCAATCATGGAATATATTAATAAAAAAGACCAAAATCACCCATTATTGAGACGACGATTTTGGTTACATTCAATGGGTAGTGAGACATACAATCAAAGCAAAAATTTCTTCAATGAACTAGTCGATTTGGCCTCTATGAAGAAATTGACTCGGATTGATCATAACTATTATACCAGCACAATCAATGGAAAATAGAATTTTGATTGGGTTGGACCACTTACCTGGAATTCTTTGGCTCTGTTCGCTTTGCATTGTCGGTTTTATCTAAATCGTCAATTGGATATTGTTCATATACAGATAGTATTTTTTTTATTAAAACTAGTTTCAAGTTATCCAACAGTCAAACTATAAAAAAATAAATATACTTTTATTAGCTGCAAACAATCTACTTTCATGGATTTTGTAAATCAACATATTCAAAGAATGAATCGAGAACGTCGTATCAATAGTAATCCTTTGAATCAATTCCCAAAAAAAGAATTGTCTGAACTTGAGCAATTGAATGATCAAATGATTGAATCAATAAAAGTACGTATGCAAAATCTACCTGAGGGTAATAACCATTATCAGAGTTTTAGAAAAATGGTGGACCAAACGAGGGGACATGATACCTCTAATTTATCTAATCTGACAAAGGAATTTCTTGAATCAAGACGAAAGAATTTTAGTTAATGAGAAAGGTTGAATTCTATTTTGATCTAGTTGTGATATATTTATAAAATTTTTCTACCACCTGTCATATATCAGGCTATAATGACATTTGTTGATTTGTGAGGTTCGAAGGAGATCTATACAATATTTACCGATAGTTATGTCTTCCTTAAAACGTATTATTTTTAACTAAAGATTCGATCTAGGTTACTTTTGAAGTGATTCTAAAGTCGGCCAATAGTCAAATATGTTACTGCAACTAAATTCAGAACCTAAAAATATTGCATCTTAATATTCATCATGATGTGAATCGACATGTAATTCACTCTTTTAACTTTTTCAATCATCTTGAGTATACATTCCTAGAGATAATTATGCCTATTAAGCCCGAACGATTATGCATAGTTTAGTGCTACAGACTCTAATTCGTCATTGAATTTAAGCGACAATTCAGCTATAGCCCAAGTAGACAATAAAGCTATTGTATAGGAAGATAGAGTTAATAAATAATTAGCATTAGCAGTAATAAATATCCCGCTCAAGGAATACGGAGAATTTGATTTGGTAGATCATATTCTTGCCAATTGACTCGAGTTGCTCCGTTATGCCATTCTAATATCTTAATTGTTATATATTATTAACAAATTTACTTTATTTTTTTAAGGATCAAATGATATTTTCATATGATAGTATGGGAATTTTATAAAATTCTTTGAATGATGTGCAATTTCATCCCTAAAGTATATGTAACAAAGTTATAAAGACATTTATATCATTTTGTTGTTTATAATATGTTTTGTCATCTGAAATTATTGGTTCAAAATTATCTGTCCGTTCAAAAAGTGATCTTATAGATAAAGTGTATGACGCTATTACCACAAGCGGCGAAGATGGTGTATTTCAAACTGAGCTATGTAAGCTATTTTCTTTGGATAGTAGAGATGGTTCAAGGCTAGTTGGGAATTTAGAAAAACAATCATTGATTACACGTGAAAAGGCTTTGTATCGAGGGAGATGGACATACAAGCTGGTAGTAAAGAAAACCATTTCTATGGACTCTGAAGAACAAAAACCCATAGACGTTAGCATGGTTGAGGGAGCGCCATGTCTTTGTTGTTCATTCCAACATCTTTGTTCTAATGAAGATGAATCAAATCAATACAGTCCTGCAAAGTGTCAAATTATAGAGGAATGGATTGTAACGTCTTTCGATAAATTCATGATCAATCAGCAACAATCGAGCGATCAGGAATTAATGTAAATAAGATCATCAATGTTTGGTACACCATTAACTTTTTTTCATAGTAATATTTTTGAAGAGGATCAACTAAAAGAAAGCTAGATTTGCCAGCACCAAATGGTATTACCAAGTTGTATTGAATACTTTTGGAGCTGAGCTAAATCCTGATTCGATAATTGCATTTCCATTAATAATCCACTCTATGTTTTCTATTGATTGATTGTTTCTCAATAGATCCGTTCTAATATTCTTGTCTGAAATGGGTGTTTCAATTACTGAACTAATGTTTGTATCTGTCTTAGACAAAAGTTGAGGTCTACCATTAACTGGTATGTCTATGAAAGATTTTGAATACTCTCCAAGAGACTCGCCATCTGCTATTAATTCGTAGTCGATTTTAGAAGTTGTTAATGCTTGTCCAGTCGGATTTTTGATATTAAATAGCACATTTAAAGTCGCTGTATTGTTATCCCCAGATAGTTTTTCAAGTTCAATTTTCTTGACAATTATGCTAATAGCCCCCAGATCAGGCAATGTTATTGTCAGTATTAATGGTAGCAAAATGATCACTCCAACTATAACTGTAGCAGTACCGATTAGAACCAATCTTCGTCTACTTAAAAACAATTACTATCGAGTTATTGTGTAAAGGATTGGCTTTAAAAAACTTTGTTTATAATAATATATTATAGAACTATCGATATTATTGGTGTCCAATGAACTTTTACGATCCGCTTGTTATTTGGATTCACTTGGTATTTTCATCAATTTGGGTTGGGGGGTCGATTTTTATAGGGATAGTCTTGGCCCCACTTTTGAAAAAAACTATGCCTGATCTGGATAAACGAATATCGTTCATGGTTATAGTAGGACGCAGGTTTAATTATTTAGGTGGGTCGTCGCTGTTGATTCTTGTAATCACGGGAATCTATAATGCACGTACATTTTTTGCCCAGCCCTCTCTATTGTTTGAATCCTCTTACGGGTATATACTTTTGGCAAAAATAATATTGGTTTGTATTTTATTCATTGTATACATTATTCATGTTTTAATCTTAAACAAAAAAGTGGAAAAACAAATCCTTGAGCTAGACGTCCCCGATGAATATTTTATTTCACTGAGGGGCAAAATAATCTTGCTTGGACGAATTACAGTCGGTTTGTCTATCGCCATATTGTTCTTGGCCGCTCTCTTGGATCGCGGGGTAGTTATTGGGTGGACTTGAATTCGCTAAATAGCATAATTCTGCAACATTAGATTCTTTATCGTTTCTCCAATTTTTTTTTCATTGTCAAGGGAGACAAACACTTTATTCCTTGATTTGGAATTAAAATCCAAAATTATAGTATCATCATTTGCTAATATCTCTATATTTAGTATTCCTCTTGTAAGCGAAACATCCTTAACTTCGATATTTTTTCCAAATAGGCTGCTCTCATCTCTACTGGATAAATTCATCAAAATATATAATGTACCAATAAACGAATCTAACAAATGAAAGATCATTTTTACTTCTTCTATCTCCTCACCTTCTAACACAGTATTTGGCAGTTTGTTTTCTCTTCCTTCTCCTCCTTCATTTACTAATTGGTCATCTGACGGTGCACGAGGAGAATAAGGCTTTTGGATAGTGTT
>DATELO010000247.1:0-10004 GCA_035276505.1 Candidatus Nitrosocosmicus sp. | reverse complement strand
TTACAGGTGCTTATGCTAATTCAACATCCAACTCTACCATTCCAACATCCAACTCTACCATTCCAACATCCAACTCTACCATTCCAACATCCAACTCTACCATTCCAACATCCAACTCTACCATTCCAACATCCAACTCTACCATTCCAACATCCAACTCCAGTTCACCAATGGAAAATCAAAACGGAACAATCGCCTCATTTCCTGGTTTAATCGACGGTGATCGCCGACATATGCCTGTCATTTAACGCGTTCTAGTCTATATTTCCATACTGTTAGGTTGATATTGGTATATGAAGTTGAAAGATAATGCACTACTCCTTCCCTTGATTATTATAGTTCTCTTTGGAGTTAATTTTTCTCCGCCTTATTCGCATGTTATAGAATATGGGTATCAAGGAACTACATTTTTAAGTGTATCTGCAAGTACGGGACAGTCAGAAACAGAGAGTGATAGTGAAGACAATTCCACTTCCGTGTCGTCTTCTCCACAGGAAGAGAGTTCAAATCAAGATAGTGATAGTGAA
Organism: Candidatus Nitrosocosmicus sp.; assembly: GCA_035276505.1. Lineage (GTDB taxonomy): Archaea > Thermoproteota > Nitrososphaeria > Nitrososphaerales > Nitrososphaeraceae > Nitrosocosmicus. Next base: position 9,477 of record DATELO010000247.1, on the reverse strand, counting down.
GACAATTCCACTTCCGTCTCGACTCCAACCGAAAATAGAACTCCTGTCGCTGATGCAGGTCCAGACATTACTACACAAAGCCAAACATTAACTCAACTAGACGGTAGCAATAGCAATAATCCTAATGCTTCTGGTGATGATGTTCGCCCCAATCTGAATTATGATTGGACTCAAACCGCTGGTCCAGAAGTCACCTTAAATAATCCAAACACTGCTGATCCTGACTTTATCTCTCCCCAAGTTCAAGAATACACTCAATTCACGTTTCAATTGATAGTCAGTACTGATTCTTCAACAAGTGATCCAGATTTTGTAACGGTGTCTGTTACCCCAGCAGTTTTACCACAAACACCCGATACCCCAACTGACCAACATGATCCACAAACACCAGATACCCCAACTGACCAACATGATCCACAAACACCTGGACCAGCCGAGTTCCAAACAGTGACTGATACTTGTAACACTATAAACGAACCTATTGACCAAGGTACATTAACAATAGCTACCGATCAAAGTTTTTCGCAAATATATAAGATTACACCAAATCCCTATGGTTCTGAGGATTCATTATATTTTGTAGATAATGATTTCTTTGACTGTACAACTGATAATTCAATAATTTCTTTAGATGGTTTAGATTTTGGCTGGTATCAAATAGAAATTTTTGATGAAAAAAACTCCGACAATAATAAAGTTTTTGATATTTCAGTTAATCAGAATCTTCCATCTCCGGTTCTTTACTTGTTTGAAAAAATATTCGAGCCGAATTTGAATTATAAACGGATACCTTCTCAGTATATTATATGGTTAGACGAGAAAGTTACCTCAGACGCTAAGTCGGTATCTGAGGACTATTCTCAGAGCGGCAAAATAATACATATCTTTGAGAATCCTCCGGGGTTTGTAATCAACATGTTCGGAACTGGGTTATCAAATGAAAAGAATTTTGTGAGCAAGCTTGCAAGTGATCCAAGAATATTTGCTATAAATCAGGATTTGTATGGTAAAGTTTCCTCTTTAAAATACAAGAATCAAACTATATCCAGTAGTCTTGAACGAATTAGTGCCAATGTACTGAATTTTACCGTTGCTAACCCTCTTCAAAATAGTACGTTTGACAGCATTCATCAAAATTTAAATTTCTCAAATGTTGATATTGCAATTATTGATACTGGAATAAGTCTTAATCATCCAGATCTAAACGTATACAGAAATATTTCATTTATTGAAGGAGTACCTGACGGTAACGACGATTTAGGACATGGAACGCATATTGCAGGAATAGCTGCGGCTATGGATAACGCATTAGGAGTCGTGGGCGTAGCACCCGGAGCAAAATTATGGGCAATTAAGGTTTGTGATTTAAATGGAAATTGCCCACTTTCATCTCAAATTCAAGCGATCCAATATGTGAATCAACATGCTGATGAAATAGATATAGTTAACCTAAGTATTGAAAATCCTCAATCTGACAAATTAGATAAGGCTGTTACAGAATCTATTTCAAAGGGATTGATTTATGTAGCTGCAGCTGGTAACAGTAATGCTAATATTTCTACTACTTCGCCAGCTAGAGTTCCTGGAGTAATAACAGTATCAGCAATCTCTGATAGTGATGGTGAGTGCGGTGGTCGAGGAAACAATACAATTGGTGGTCCTGACGATTATGCTGCTTCCTTTAGTAATTACGGTAAGAGCATAGACTTTGCGGCTCCAGGAGTAGATATTTTCTCTACATATTTAGGACAGGGTTATGCTTTTGATAGCGGTACAAGTATGGCGGCTCCTATTGTTTCCGGTCAAGCCGCTCTGTACAAGAGTTATTATCCTGACGCTTCGTCAGAGCAGGTGATTTCTGCGCTCCTCAATTCGAGTATACCTTATACTACTGCCTGTGCTGGAGCGAGTCATGGACACTTTGAAGATATACAGAAATTTCACAAAGAACCACTAATTTATTCAGTTAACATTCCCGCTAAAGGTCCTACTGTAGATCAAGTTCCCTAGTTTATCCCATCTTTTATTTTTGGTTCTTTTACATTATCTAAAATTATTAAAAATCTGATAAGGTTTCTGCACAAGAACAGTTTTAGTCAATTTCACCATAGATAACGATGTAATAAATTAAATATGCATAACGCAAAAAGAATGTATGGAATGTGCAGTTTATGATACATACGTCACAAAAAAAGATGGCAGAATAATGCATTTTGATGTGATCGTAGAGGCAAATACACCACATGAAAAGGCAATTGAATATGGTAAGGAATACCTCAATACTGTGGACCAAGGTGGCCAAAAAATGACTCAAGAGGAATGTCAGTTCTGTCATATTCAAGAAGCACCACCAGTTGTTGCCAAGGATATTGAAAAATCTGGATATTACATCCAAAAAATGGAAGGGTGTCCTTAAACTCTCAACAGCAGCACAAGAAATTTTTAAAATTGCTCTTAATTTTTTTTTGATTCATAATTTTTTTGACCAAACATTACGAGTATAATTATTCAATATGTTTTCATAGTAACAAACTATTTGTGTGTGTCTCAATCTCAGAAAATTCCTATGTAGATAGTAATGCTTAATATTTTAGACTCTTTCCAATTAGATCAAGAAAATATTATATGGCTTTTTTCTTCACCAGCCCAATTGGACTCGGGCATATTACACGTGACATTGCAATATTGGAAAAATTGACCAATCTTACTAGCAACGTTAACCTGAAGTTGATAACTGGTTTAAAAGCATATGACCTTGTATCTACTTATCCAAACAAACAATTGGATAAAATAAACTTACAATTTTTTGATTTATACAACCCTCCTAATTTTTTCATTTCAAATGGAGTGATGAAGAATAACTTTGTATGGTTACTGCTTTATTTATGGTATTACAATAGATCAAAGACTATCGTAAAAAATCTCCTGATATCTCCTAATTTTGAAAAAACACACGAAAACTTGATAATCTCTGACGAGGATTTTGCCTCCATATCTGTAGCAAAGGACACCAAGAAGCCAAGGCTCTTTATCACTGATATTCTACAAACTCATTTTATTAAATCCAAAATGCTATCTGGAGTGGAAAACATTCTTAATAGTTCAATGCACAGGTTGATGCAATCTTGTGATTGTGTTATTGTTCCAGAATTAGGGGATAACAAAGATAACATACACTATGTTGGGCCCATAGTTAGAGACATATTGACTAGCAGAGACAAATTAAGACGTCGATTTTCAATCCAGCGAAAAACAATTCTAATTACTACAGGGGGGACCAATGCTGGAAAATATTTGATCAATAATGCACTTAAGGTCCTCCTCGCTTTAATTAGAAAGTTTGATTTTGAATTGATCGTCTCTTTTCCGTATGAATTACATGTCTCAGGGTTTGAGAATCATAATTTCAAGAATATTGGCTTTGTGCAAAATATCCATGAATACATCTATGCTGTGGATTTGGTGATTTCTCTTGCGGGTAAATCTACTATTGACGAGTGTAATATCTATGGGACTCCTGGAATCTTTATTCCCATTAAGAATCATTTTGAGCAAGAAGAAAGAGCCAAGAAATTTGGCTATTCATACGATGATATCAAAAGACTGGACAAGATAATAGAAGAATACTTATCCAATATCGGAGCAAGAAAAAAAAATGAAGTTAATAATGGTGCAACTCAGGCTGCACGAATTATATCCGAATATCTGAATGAATAATAACCGGATAACATAATAGGTTTCAGTGTTGGAGCAATTAATAATTGCAAAGTTCGGCGGTTCTGCTTTAGGAGTAGACGGTGTTAAAATTCCGATAATTATAGAAAGAATCAAAGAATTAAGAAAGAATTCTAAAATAATTTGTGTTTTTTCTGCTCCACTTACAAGCTATGAAGGAAAAAATCTATCGATGACTGATGTAGCAATTCGAATTTCAAGGAATTATGCTACTTCAAATCCAGTAGATATTGATATTCTCAAGACCGTATATCTTGGAATTTCAGGGAAATATCTTTCGAGCGAAAATCAACAGAAATTCGAAAATGAATTAGATAAATTCAACAAAACCGTTCTCATTTCTCTCAAACAAGTAGCAGAAAATAGGAGATTTGTAGATGTAAGTCGATCACGTATTCTTGCCTACAGTGGAGAAATTGTAATAGCTAGCTTGATGAATTATATTTTGAAATCAAATGATATTTTATCATCAAGTGTAAATATTGATGAATGGCCCATTATAACTGATGATAATTTTGAAGCAGCGAATTTTCTGTTAGATGAATCCAAAAAGAAATTGGATGGATTAGTTAATCTCGTTAATGAGAATGATGTTGTTTGTATAGGTGGCTTTATAGGAAAAACAATTGATGGTCTTGAGACTACATATGAGAGGGGAGGGTCTGACAGATCAGCTGCAGATCTAGGCATCCTGTTATCTTCAAGGTTCAATGTAAATCTTGATTTTGAAAAAGATAACTCTGTTTTAAGTGCCGATCCAAAAGTGGTCTCTAATAACTTGCATAATGTAAAGACTCTATCATATAACGAAGCTAAGCTAGCTGGAATGTTCGGAATGAAAATCTTGGATCCAATTGCCATCAAAGATATAGATGACCATAATTTGAGTTTACTTATTTTGGTTACAAACATATCAAATCCTGACAATTATACCCAAATTGTAAAAAAGGTTTCAGAAGATGAAAATGAAATAGAACCTAAAATAAAGATTGTTACTGGTAAAAAGAATTGTGCAATTGTGAGAATGGAATCAATTGCTGCATCGCATATAGCTGCACTGTTGGAAAAACAACGACAATACCATGATTTTGTTAAATTATCTCCATACAAAAAGGACAATCTAGAGATGACGCGATTTTTATTTTTAGATGGTGATTATGTTAGGAAGCACGAAAAAATATTTCGCTCGTTTTATCCAAAAGTTGAAATGGTTTATGGTAGAGGAGTGGTTACGTTAATCGGAGACTTGATGTGGAAAATTCCGAAAATCGTATCTGAAACAAGTAGTATTGTAAGTCAGCAAGATATAAATATACTAAACATTGATGCACAGGAAGAAACATCTCGTATACTAATTCTAGTTGAGGATAATAACGTGGAGGAAGTTATTCGATCGATACACTCAAAAGGCACGATAATAAACTAATAAATTATTTTAGGGATTCTTAATGCTCGAGAGTGATAAAATTTGGATGGATGGTCAATTGATCGACTATAAAAAAGCAAAGGTTCATGTTTTAACTCATGGGTTGCATTATGGAACTGGAATATTTGAAGGAATTCGTTCCTATTCTACTGAAAATGGCCATGCCATATTTAGATTAAATGATCACATCAAACGCCTATACAATAGTGGAAAGGCATATTTTATGCAGTTTGAGTATGAGCCTGAAGAATTAAAAAATGCTACCATAAACGTTGTTAACTCCAACAAGTTGGGAGATTGCTACATTAGGATAATTGCTTTTTACGGATACGGTAAGTTGGGAGTAAATCCGTTACCAAATAAGATTTCAATTGCAATTACTGCTTGGAAATGGACCGAACATATTAGAAAGGAAAATTTAGAACTTGGAATTCATTTGATGGTTTCTTCATGGGAGAAGGTGGGATCTAGAAGTCTGCCTACTCATGCGAAAGGTGTAGCAAACTACGCAAATTCTGCACTTGCAAGAATGGAAGCGTTAAAATCCGGTTTTGATGAAGCAATTATGTTAAATTCCACTGGTCATGTAGTAGAGGCAAGTGCTGAGAACATATTTTTAGTAAAGAATGGTGACTTGTATACTCCTCCAATTTCAAGCGGAGCCCTTGAAGGTATAACTAGAGATACAGTTATTGATATTGCTGAGAGGAACAATATCAAAGTAATTCCAGAAAATATTTCTAGAGACGAGCTTTACTACTTTGATGAGGTATTTTTAACAGGAACGGCCTCAGAAATAGTGCCAGTTGGATATATAGATCACAGAATGATAGGCAATGGTGTGATCGGGCCGGTGACCTCGTTAATTAGAAGGCAATTTGCAGACGTAGTGGGTGGAAAAGTAAAATTGCGTCAAGATTGGCTAACATACCTGTAAACTATAATCGATACAACAAATTTAAGGTAACCAAAACATACTCTATATTAGGAAGAATGGTATATTAAGTAAGTCAATGAATGATATTTTCCCTTTCGGTATTCATAACTACCTTTGGACTTGACTGTATCCCTCCTAATAACCATCACACTATCATTTTAACTTGTTTACTTGGACCCCAAATCATCACTTCAAATCCTTCTCAAATAAAAAGAAGCAGCAAATGTATTCACATGGCAGACATTTGATACAATATTAAATGGGAATTCGCTTTAACCTTTGCAAATATTTCTAGTTTCGAGTATCATTTTTTAACCTGGAAAAATCAGCTGAGAGCTTGGTAAATTTTTTGCATTGAAATGTCATATCTATAACCAGTATTAAAATGTCCGCCTTTGTATTCTTCGTACTCGTGCTTGATGTCCAAGCTCTTACACTTTTCACTTACAATCTTTGTTCCTATTTGTAAATTAAATTCATCAAAAATGCCACAATCAAAATATATCAGGTCCATTTTTCTTAGTTGTTCTGTAAAATGTGATACTAAATTTATAGGATCATATTGCTTCCATCTCAACCAGACATTTTCTCTAAAGTTTCCTGTGTCTATATCAAATGGGAGCTCTATGTTTAATTGATGATTGTCAGTATTCGGAGAATAGTGTGCTGCCATAGCCAATATATTAAGTGTCGTAAAATCCTCCTTAGTTCGTCCTGAATGATTCTTCCAAAACTCATCTAACCAATCCTGGGCACTTTGATATTTCTTTAAAGTCTTAAATGCAGTAGGAAAATCTGGAAGGTAACAATATTCAAAACACGAATCAAATGAGTGTGCTCCTATGGCACTAAATGTTTGGGGATAATGCATTCCCATATACAGAGCTCCATACCCACCGGAAGATTTACCTAATACTGCACGATTGGAAACATTAAAGTTATGGTCTATAAAAGGAACAATTTCATCCACAACGTAATCTTCGTATCTGCCGATAGCACCAGAATTTATATATTGACTTCCTCCCAGTTTGTTAAAGCAGTTTACAATAACTATTAGCATCTCTCCACACGACTTATTGCTGATTTGTTTTTCTAGTCTTTCGTAAATCGATAGGGAAAAAGGGTCATGTTTAACTACAGAGTAATTATCGTTACCAAATGCAGGTAGTAAAAAAATAGTTGGATAACCAGATGAATTAGAGTTATTATAATTTTCAGGGGTATAGACAATTATATCTCTGATAGTAGGGTCTCCCAGTGGATTGTCTTTAAGCACACTGCTTTCAAAGGATCGATACTCTAACTTTCCTTTCAATCGTTTATCCATATCCGGGATATCTTTCTTTGATTTTCCTCCGAATACTTTGTGATAGTCTCTCCGAAACCAAATCATCATACCTATTTTTACTTACTATATTCTTGTTTGTATACAAAAATGGCCCATAAAGATAATCTGTACCCTGCGTTGGTACCGTCGGCTCCATAGAATTTAAAAGCGAATTCAATTCTTGGTTTAAGTAATCGTTGTTTTTCCTTGCTATAGAGTCTTGCTCTTCAGAGAGCCTTTTAAAAATATTGATAAAGACCGGAGGATCTATTTTTCTATATCCAAAAGGTATTAAATTGTCGTTAACATCTCTTTCAATTATCTTTTTATCTACATCTAACCTAGTTCCTGAAATAATAGGTGAAGGCTTATAGATTGAATCTATCTTCAATCTCCATGACTCTTGAGGACTTGTTACAGCAGCATCATAAAAGCCATCCCTTATTGAGTTAGTGGAAATTATAAAATTCCAGTTTTTTGGATTTGTAGAATATCTTTTAAATATTTGTTTGGCCAATGACTTTTCCTCCAGAATTTCCATATCTATAAACTACCAGTCATTTAATAATAGGATTACGTTTTACAGACGCTCTTAATATCTTGGTCAAATATCATACGTTGATTACGTCGTCTAATGTAGAAAAGGGTGGGGATCTCCCAGTGGCTGCAAATATCGTGGAATTTCCTTTCTTTCCTTTCTCAACTATGAATTCCAACTTTTTGAATATAACCAAAGCAATTTTCCCTCTTTGGCGATTATTACCACAAGCTTTTCTTTCCTTGTCTTGTAAATCCTGTAGGATAAATCTCTTATTGTTTAAATCAGGTCCGTTTGATAGCTCTGCACAAGCACGCCACAAAGTCGATATTATTGAATGAGTATGCCTAAGAGAACCGAGATATAATATTTTGGAATGTTTTTGGGTTAAAATCTGGGCTGCAAATTCCAGGTCGTCTGTTTTTTTCCTATAGATATTGTAAATGCTCTTTTTTCTTCTTGGGTTTTCTTCTAAATTAAACCAAAAACTATACCCCTCTGGTTCTGAATAAAAACGATGAATATCGTCAGAGTTGCCATGCCCTGAGATACTTCTTTGATCAACATCTCGATTTAATTTCCAATTTCGGTTGTCATTTAATATTTTTCTTGCCTCAATTAACTTGTCATAATTTACAATAAATTTTTTCCTTCTATGAGTCTCTAACTTAAGTAATATGCCGTTATCAACAAGGCTATTTAGTGCGATTTCAAAGTTCCCGTCATAATTATTTCCGCATAGTTTTTTTAACTGATCGTCAAAAAGAACGTTATGTACACCTTCTCCAATCAAATTATAAATTATCCAACGTTTCCAGTTTGAGATAGGCGTCATCCATAATTTCACTTCTTTAAAGTCATTTTCTCATTCAAACATTTAATCTTTCCTATTATAAGGAATACTGGAATTTACATTTGTTACACTTATGATATTTCATTATGGCGTGATTATAGATCTAAAACTTTTTTAAAAATGAACTCATTGCTGACCACCATCCGAGTAATTTTATCTATTAAAAGATGGAGCATGTATATCTAGACCTGTCAACGTATGTTGATTCTGAAAAAATAGTTGCGTTCTATTTTTGCCTCAACGACCATTAGAAAAATGCTTCCTATACTGAATTTTTTGGTAAGGGTAAAATGCACCGATTTATTTTAGTTAAAAAAGCCTAGACCAATCATCAGATTAGTAGTGTAGATTCGAGTCATTGAAACTCAAGTATACCAATTGCACAGAAATAGGTACAAAATAACAAGAATAGAAAGCTGCAATCAAGAATTACCAGATCTATGATACTAAAGCCTACCAAATGTTCATGATTTAATGATGAATCTAGAAAATGATTTGGTTCATAATACTTTCCTAATTTTTATGTCTTTTTTTCTAGTAAATCGGTTAGGATTAAATTACCAGCACTATTAGCTGAAATCCAATTATAATTTACCTAGCAAAATATAGTAATAGGAAATGAGTCATTACCTAATACTTGCATTAATGGGCGTGTCGTTAT
>DATELO010000246.1:0-2034 GCA_035276505.1 Candidatus Nitrosocosmicus sp. | reverse complement strand
AAACTGCATTTTACCATAATCCCAAGTAGAATAAAACTTTGGATTAATTTCAATAAGTACAACTTCTCCCTTTTTTGATTCTTCAGATATCATTTTTGCTATTGGGTGGTCCAATGTACCAAGATATTTCAAACTAATTTTGTCTCCTAGCGGTCCAACTATTTTAAGATCATCTATTATGTTTGCAACACCTTTGCCTTTCACACCTCTAACTGGAGGATTTTCATCATCTATGGAAAAATAAATTGTCGGCCTTTTTCGGATATTTTGAGTTTTCTTAGCTGATTTAGATGTGTTTATCCAAAGTTTTTCTTTATCTTTGTCGTAGTAAAACCAGACGGGTTGGATGTTTGGATCACCTTTTTCATCAACAGTAGCTAACTGCAAATTCAATTTACTTTCAAGAAATTTCTCTGCTTCTTCTCTGGTCATGCCAGGTGTTTCAGAGGCAGCATTAATGATCTTCATAATAATCAATTGATAGATATATAGATAAAAGTTCCTTCCTTCTCTTCTTTGATCCGTTATTGAAGAAAATTCCTATTTTGAAAATATATCAAGTCATAAAAATAAGAGTAAAAGAATATGACGATTTCTTATTTTTGCCGATGTATTAGGTTGACTATGGTTTAGCCTGCAGGATCTAATTATTATTTTCCCCTCGTCGAGAATTTTGGTTACATAAGATGTTATGCTTATGTATGTTAAATTCAAATCAAAATGATATCCATGTCACTGTTATCAAAATCAATAAATATCCTGCTTAATTGTTCAAGATAAACATCACATGATCACCGATATAGTAGGTTTGAATATAAGCTCATTTGAAATTATTCAAACTATAGCATTAACATCCTTTGCCGGTTTCACGTCATTTCTTGGTATATACATGGCTAAAAAAATAAATTTTTCTCAAAGGGCGGTTTTAGCTCTGACTTCTTTTGGTGCAGGTATCTTAATAGCTGCAGCAATATTTGAAATGGTAGTAGAAGCAGAGAAGTTAATTGGATTGCTAGTGACAATTATTGCATTTATTTCTGGTGCAATTTTGTTCGCTTTTCTTGATTGGTTAGCAGAGAAAAAAGGTGGTGGAGCAGGTATATTACTTGGCATGGGCATGGATTCTATACCTGAATCATTAGCAATAGGTGCCGCAGTAGGCTCTATGGGTTCAGCTGCAGCTCTTGCTTTTCTTATTGGAATTCAAAACGTGACTGAAGGTGTAGCCTCTTTTCATGAAATGAAGGAGAGTAATTCGCCTCTCAACAAAATAAAAAATATATTCATTGCAACTGTCATAATTTCAATTATTCCCATTATTATGGGTCTTGTTGGATTATTTTTTATGAAAGGAATGGATACTCCGATTGGTATTATCCTCGCACTATCCTCAGGCGGGATTTTTTACATGCTTCATTTTGACATGATACCAAAAGCTCATAAGGAAAAGGAATGGTTGACAACATTTGGAGCCATCCTGGGTTTTATAATAGGTTTTGGAGTATCAATTGGCGTGGGTTAGTACAACTCAAAAACCGCTGATACAACATTTCAAGAATACTTCGGTGACAGACTCAATGCCTTTGAAAATAATACACATTCCTTATCCCTTTTCTATTATAGCAGATAATGATCTCTATTTTAGATATTATACTGTTATAATGTTACCATTGAGTATCAAGATAATGACTGATATTCCGATAAATTAGTATCCACTGTCCACTATTAATCTAGCCAGTCGTTATTAGGACAGTAATTACGGAGTCTGTAAATATAGGGTTTGACAAAATGAAGGTTCTAAAACTAACTAACAGACCATTCTTGATTAGAGTCGGACCATATCATAACATATCTTTATAATCTAACAAACAAGATCATCAATATATAGTGGAACTTTTAATTACCACTAATAAATGAGAAGCATATTTATATCAACTATACTTCTTTTGTTTTTGATAACAAATTACAATGGATTGGTAGTAGCAATCGCTCAGGAAGAAGAGGATTTTACGATAACCATCAATCCTGGTGCTA
>DATELO010000245.1:0-5125 GCA_035276505.1 Candidatus Nitrosocosmicus sp. | reverse complement strand
CTGTAGCTGAATTAATAAATGCAATTAAGAATAATACCACATATGTTAACGTTCACACTGAGCAAAATCCAAACGGAGAAATAAGAGGACAGTTAGCAGACATACCGTAGTCCACCCGATCTCTTTTTTTATGAATCTGGAATAATACAATATTTTTTATCAAGTTCAACGCAGTCTTTTTGCATAAAAAGAAATTTATGAATATATATTGATTTAAGAGTATACAAACGTAATGATATGGGTTAGCATCAAAATATTCTAATGAGAGTAAATAAAGGAAACAACACATTGACACATGAAGATGACCGTGATTATCAAAAACACCAACAACTTTGCCGATTGTCTATTTGAACGATTTTAATAATTACAAAAAGATTTGTAACTAAATGAATGTTATGTATATACTATCTGTTCTAAGTTTTAAAACTTGACAACTCAAGAGTGTTATAACAATACATTTCATTTTCCTCGATGATTATTCTAGTTACTTCACGCTAGTAAATATTTATCATAAAACTAACCTACTACATGAATGTCATACATATTTATGAAAGAAATTAAGACAAATAGGTTAAATATCGCATATATTTGATATTAAGACTTTTGTTTTAGGTGATAACATTATATGAAGATAACAGAAGAAATGTTAAATGCCAGAGACAAGAATGGCAATCGAGTTAATTTTGTATTTTGTAGTAAATGTGTTAGATTCTATGTCCTCGATGGCCACAAAAGAGGAGAGGATTTTTATTGTCAAACTTGTGGAACTGGTAAATATCTGATAGGATGAAATTTTTTGATATAAGAACGAGCAAGAGTCTTTGACCTGATTCTCTATATAATCGCGACATTTAGGCAAGTGTTTTACTATAAACTAGACAACAATTAACAGTCGAGTAATCATTACTCAAATTTGTAATAATACTGAACATTCTAGTACCTTTTGTTTGAAAACCATTCCTATCCTACTTTACAATAAGTACTAGACTAATTTCGCTAGGGTTGTCTGTTCCTAATATCCGCACGTACACTGTTTTCGTACCTTCTAAAACATACTTGCTACCTCATATTGTTAAGCACCCGCAACTTCTTTTAGTATATAACCCAGCTTATGCAGAGGAAATTTATAGAGATAATATCAAATTTTTCCATTAATTCATATAAGAATATTCAAAACATTCTGTCTTTCTAGTAATAAAATGAGTAAATACCAGGAGAGTGAATCCTGTACAGGTTTAACTAGCCTTATCAACTTACCATTAATATCTCACTTTAATTTGGTAACGACTTATTATGCAACAAAACCTATAAATACTGCATTTACTAGAAGGGAAATTGAATGGTTTATGAAATATTCTGTCAAATAGTAATCTGAATAAGGATAGATGGTGGCGGCGTTACATTGCTTGTTATCTTTCTCTTTGTATTAGTAATTTTGTCTAGTTTGCTTTATTATTATAATAATGATGAAGGTGCAATGGGACAGACTTTAGAGAGTATAAATGAGAAATATCATGTGAGCAATCCGCAATTAGAAATAGGACTAGAACCAAACGAGGTAAAGGTCGATAAATTTTTGAACAAAGTTTATGTAGCTAACGAGAGGTCAAATTCCATATCCGTTTTAGATAGCAATTTGGGAACTTTGAAGGAAATTTTTATAAATACAATACCTCACGATGTAGAAGAAAATGACAAGATACATCATGTATATATTTCAGGTAAATCTCCTTCTGAAACTATCTCTATAATAGACGGAAGGACCGATGAGTTACTACAAAATATACCTCTGAATCAAGAATCAACTGATATCGAAATCAATGAAAAAGAAAGTAAGTTGTTTTTGGCAGGAAATGACGGTATAAGACTGATTGATGATAATGGCTCCAATCCACTAAGCATTGACTTGGTTAAGAAATATGATGTAGAGGCAAACTATTCCAAAATAGCAGTAGATGAAGAAGCAGAAAAAGTTTATGTAATTAATCAGTATCCTCCAGAACTACTTACCTTTGATAATGATTTGAAACTATTGGGAAATATATCGATTCCAGATAAAAAAGAACCACTCGATATTGAAGTCAATGAAAAAGATAATTCTGTTTACATAATTACAGAAGAGAATTTTTACAAATATGATAACGATAGCGCCATGACGGGTATTGAATTAATAAACAAACCCCTCACTTTGGAAGTTAACGAGAACTCCAATATAGTATATGTAATTTCAGATCGAGATGTTTCAATCATAAATGGAACTTCAAATACTAAAGTAGACAAGGTGATTCCTTTATTTGGACCGCTCTTGGAGTTAGAAGTTAACGAGAACTCCAATGTTGTTTATTTATTATCTAAACATAACCTTTACTCACTGAACGAAAAAACAAATAGACTTTCTACTATCAATATATCTGAACCACTGTCAAATATAGAAGTCAATGAGAACAGCAACATTATCTATTTGACTTCAGAAGATTCAGATAGCCTCTTCGCAATTCATGGCCCTAAGCACAAAGTTGCTGTTGGAGTAACTTTCAATATATTTCCATTAAACTCAGGGAGGATCATTTGTGGAGACGAGAAAACAGAATATCCTATAAACCAATACTTTTACGAAGAACCTGGAATAATCTGCATAGCAAAGCCAAATAGTGGTTTTGAGTTTGTAAACTGGAACGAGAATATTGATTCAAATACCACAAGGCCTCTGAAACCCTGCGTAGAAGACTCCCATAATCCTTTTGATCCGTTGATAGCGCCTATACAAAAAACCTGGCAAATTTATAATGATACTGCTGAGACATCCTTCTGCATAAATCAGTATGGTACATTTACTGCGAATTTTAGAGAGTTACCGGCTCCTCTTCCTATTTCATATTGGATTCCGATATACGGTTTAATTGTGTCTACCATAATTGGTGCTTCTATTCCAAGTATTATACTATGGGCTAAAACAAAAAGAGATATAAAAAAATCAAATCTTCACCACAAGAAAATACAGACTATTTATGATGAAGTTAGACGAGATGAAGTTGATTTCGAATCTCTAAATAAACTCAAAGATGAAATCTCTGATTCATTTTCAAAAGGCAAGATAAGCCAATTTCATTATTCAAATTTAAAGGATGAGATATCTATATTATATCAGGAGATATTCATGAAAAAGATCGATTCTCTGGATGATGATAATGGGATGAATCTTTCATTAAAGTTAAAGCTTGTAAGGGAGATTAAAGACGCTTTTTCAAAAGGCAAATTAACCGAACTTCACTATAATATGCTGATGAACAAAGTTTCAGAGTCCGAAAAATAATAAAGGATATACCTATAATTATTTATCGGGTATTGATAACACAGGATATTGCTCTATTTTTTCTTTACTTTAGAAATATTTAGATCGGCATCCTGATAACCTTGATAAACAAAATTCTCCTTAATACGACAATTGGTACCAATATTTCTACATCTCCAGATTGGACGAATTAGGAAAACATATATAATAAATTAATATGCTTAGTATGCGATATTATATTAAGGAATTTTTAAAAATGGATTCTAATCATAGAAAGCGAATTGATTTTACTAAATCTGTAGAGTATGATGATAAGGAAGATGTTTACTATGTAAAATCGGTTACTACAGGAGAGAGGTATGTGGTCAATAAATTAAAGGATAATAATCATTGGTTTTGCACGTGCAAGGGATATTTGTATTCAGCTGGGAATCCGAAGAAATGTAAACATACACAAAGAATTAGAGTTATTGATCAGTTGTACAAAAAGTATGCTGATAAAATTACAAACATGGAGCTAAAAGATGGGTATTGAATATACTGTTACTAACAATTAGATAATCGAGGATTCTAGGAAGCAATAAGAGACTAGTAACCCAAGAAAAATAAACTGGATGGAATTAAAGGAATCTCACTCTATAGTGTGTCTCTCACCTAATCATAAACGTTGGAATGTCACACCAAAATTCATTTAACACATTGCCAAATACGCATCTAATTTCTCTTGAATCACCAATGTTTGGCATGATTCCTACCGGGTTCTCAATCTTGTCTAATGCATACGCCAGCACCGATTTAACCTTCTCATCGATTTGTTCTTTGCTTACAAATGGATTCGCAATCTCGGTCGTATTTCCATTTGTCTGAGTAGCTGTGTCGTTCATCTTTATATAACCAATAGTAGTAGATTTGCTAAAATCATCAAGTATCGAGGTCATTAACACCTCCTTGGCTTTGATAAAGTCAGGTGCTGTACCAGTCATTGAATATGTTGTATCAAAGTAGGTTCCAACATAACTTGCTCCATCAGTAAGGGTAAAATCACCTTCTGTTGTTTTTGCTACCTTAATGGTGTAGTTTGACTGGGCAACTACTGATGACATGGATGCACAAAAAACTAAACCGGCGAGGATTAAGATGACTTGGATCAAAATAGATAAGTTTAACTTGATTCGCATAACCAACGTCAAGAACCGATGAATATAAATATATCACAAGAATTCTTTTTTTAGATGCTTTTATGATTATTCTATTTTTTAGTCCCTTTCACATAAAGCATCATTTTCATTGACACAGATTTATTCAAACTGGATACATTTGACAGAGAAGGGAGTAAGCCCGCAGGTCTACTAAATTTGATACTGGCCTGTAAAGCATATTATACAAAACTAACATTCGCTTAGTTATAATAGTCTAAGCTACTTTATGAAGCCGCCATGCTGGCCTTATATCACAAGATAAACTTTTCCTACTTCAATAACAACTAAAATTAATTGGGATCTATTTCCAAATAAAAAGAATTTCAGTTATTGACCTTCATTTAATAAGATCATATGATCATATTTAGTTATAAACATTAATTAACAGTCAGCCATGATTTGTACTTGTGATTTCCTACCTAAAATATGTTAAAATTTTAACAACATTTGTAATTGCAGGATGTCTATTGGCTTTAACAGGAACAAATATTTATGCATCTTCGGCAACAGTGACTGATTATGAATATGGTTATGGTCCTATATCTAGTATAAATAACGACTGGGTATTGGCTGGTGGTTACATGGGTTATGGTAATCCTTCAAATCTTTCAGATTCGGGTTTTCATGCTACATT
>DATELO010000244.1:0-6127 GCA_035276505.1 Candidatus Nitrosocosmicus sp. | reverse complement strand
ACTATACTTAGGTAAGTATATAAACTGGTAAGTGAACTTTTGGTAAGTGGAATCAACATTGAAGATTGATACTTACGAGCAGAGACATATGAAGGTATTCTATATACTTTATATGAAATAGATAGTTAGATCATAAATCACTTAACCATATTTAAGTATAATGATTGTTTGGTATCAAAAGTTCAATTAGAGTTTATCTTGACAAGATGTGATGGGTTTTCATCTAATAAAGCTATTTTGAAAAACAAAAAGCAATTAAACAATCCTTCGATTGAATTTGGTAGCAAATTTGCTCTTGTATAGCAAACAAGAATATTCAAAAAGATAAAACTCTTGTAAAAAGGTACAAGTTGTGTATTATGTAGTGTGTGTATCCTGAACTACATATACTTTCGAAGTGTTCTTGCAGTAATTTTTTCAATCTTATTGGGGTCAGGGCTATCAAATATTTGGTCGCAACAATGCTTGACTGAAAATAATGCCATTTGTTCCAGAATGGGTTGTAGTTCTTTACCTTTTTGAGTAAGGTAGTATTCTATCCGGATTGGAGTCTCATCATACACTTGTCTTCTTATGAGCCCATCCTTCTCCATTTCTTTTAACCGGATTGAGAGTGTTTTTGGATTAATCTCTTCTATAGAATTAAGAAATTCATTAAATCGAGTTTGTTTATCGTAAATCATATTGCGCAAAATCAGTATAGAAAATTTTTTACCAATTATATTAAAGGTGTTAAAAACAGGACAACTTTTGAATTCCATACTCTCAATTAATCTTGGATGACTATGATCTTCCTCTTTTTCTGTAAATTGTCTGGAGGTATTAAGTTCTATCAACTTCACAATCCTCTGTATCTACTTACCTAATAGTCACTTACTAATTTATATACTTACCTAAGTATAGTTAATTAATCAAAGTAATTAGTATAGTGGTAGCAAAGGAATGAGAATTGAATGGTTCAGTATTAATGAATGGTTAAAGTTGTTTCATCTTTAATTGTGCGTTCAAATTGGTAATTAAGGCGGGAGCAAGGTTGTTCCGTGATCCTAGGTTTCTAGATTATTGGTGTGATATGCCTGAATGTGTTAAGACCATCTTATTGTTAAGGACTCTAATGGATAGAGCGGAAAATAATAAGACAGGAATTGATCGGTGATCTAGCCGCTATTCATACATCGTAGAAAAAGTGATTAAAATAGTATTTTGAACTTTAGTGTCATATTTGATCTGATTAATATGCCTTTAAGGAGCCATCTAACCTATATGAAACAAGAAAGAATGTAACGGCCCTATAGATATAGGACTCTATAACCTTTTAGCAAAATCCCACATCAATCCAACTTGAAGGACATGATGTTATTAGGTAATTTACGATCTACGAATATAGACACCAGTGGGTTAGTATAATATAAAGCAATAAGACTCCCATAAAATATAAGATATTCAGAATTGAGGGAGTTTTTTCCGAATTTTAGTTAAATTGATCCAAAAATATTATAAATCATAATATACAAAAGAGGAGTAAAAAAGATTTACGGCCACCATTTGATTTGATTCTATAACTGCTGCTATTACCCGCGGTTTAATAATCACTTAAATAAACTTGTGACGTACATAGATATATATTGGTAAATTATGACTAGTTTTGTGTCTCAAGTGACACATTATTTCTAGAAATTAAAAAATTCTCAGATTGAAGTTGCCGTATATAGATAGTATGTACATTATCTTATAAAACATAAGAAGTCAAATATCTGAACTTTTAATTTTGATCATAGCAAAAAGGTTCTTGCCGTTTTTGGTGCAGTGTTAATATCTTTGACTTCAGTATTCTTAATAACCTTATGAGTGACTTCGATAGACAGACCTAAGATCTTATTGACAATCAATTGCTATTTGATATATCTGTGAATTACTAATGTAACTAGACCATGGATAATATCTATGATCCAAGTTTTGATTAGATTTGAAGTAATACATAAATGGTATAGGGATGGGGTTCAATAGAATCTAATCATTAAACGATGATACAATGAAATTTATTTTTAGATATGATTATGTCTTGTGATGTAACTATCAGTATGCCAAAGATGGAAGAAACGGTATTGTTGGTTCTACATACGGTCCCAAAGTCATCAGATTGGCCGGCCACTGTATTTTGAATCCCTGTCTAAGCAACCATGTCACAATTTCTCTATTTCTTGCTGGCACAAAAAAACCTGGTCCTGTAATAACAGATGATCCCTCTATTAGTGCTTTGAGACCCTCATTTGTTGAAGCGACGGAGTGACCAAAGAGCCCCAATCCTGCGGAATATCCTTGAATTTTTCCACCTCTTTCTATTTCTATCGCAACGCCTTGGCTCATTGCTTGGCGTAACTCACCCTCTCTGGTGAATCCATGAGCCTGAATAGAAAGTTTGCAACAGTCCATGACATCTTTATCCGTTTCAACTTTATGCAACCCCAAACTCTTCATACCTTGATTTTTGTTTATCGCATTTCCTTGCATTAAAAACAGTGGTTCTCTTAGAGTAAAGCCTGATTTTGTATATAGTACAAAGGAACGGATATGACTTGGTGATTGTACTAACCTAACTTTGTCATAATTTTGACTGTAAGCGTGAGAGATCGCTGCTTCCATTAATACCCGACCTATACCGCCTTGTACAGAAGGATCTACTGTTAGAGGTCCAATAACAGCCACAGGTGATGGAGGGAATCTATGCAAAAAAATGCTACCAATAATCTGTGTGTCTTTTTCAGCCACGAAACCCCATGTGTTATGATTATTTAAGAGCATCTCAATTAGTCCTACTGCATATTCCTCAGATGGTTGTTCAGAAGGAAATCCATGAGTAGATGAAATTGCTTTATGAGCCTTAAAACCAATTTTTCCGCAGATCCCTGCATCTGCTTTTTCAATTGATCTGACCCTTATTGACATGATAGATGACTTTTATGTAGTGGTTATTATTATTTTTGAATCTATATTTCATCGTGTCTTTGTTCTAAAACGCGGTCTTGTAAAAATCACTATCAAAGGATGGGGTTGATATTGACTATGATTGTTACCATCATAGCTATAAATCAGTTTGGGCACGTGGGGATTAGTGCTGATATCGGTTCCTTAAAATAGATTCTAATAAGTTAGACAATTAGAAAAATATAAAGATTTTATCGTGATTTCAAATACAATGTCAATGTCATCAATAATTGTAGATCATTTTACATATTCGTAATTTTTCTTTATTACTTGGAAATGCTTTTAAATTTGTTAAATTAATGATGGTCGTATGATTAATATACTAATCGTATTAGGCATAACATTGCTAGTTGCGATATGTATTGCAGGAACAATTTCATCGGGTGTAATGGCAAAACCAAACAAAACCATCCTATTGGTGCGTTCCAGTAACTGAGGGGTATACTGTAAAATGTTGTGATTATATTCCAGATCCAGCAGATCCAGAGGGTTTAACAAAATACTGTACAGTGTGTGCTGATACTAATCCTCCAAGCAACTGTACACCAAGAGAACCTGGAAGAGAAGATTCAAACAATCAAGACACTAGCATACCGCCTAATTCTGGCGTAGAAGATGATACTAACAATGAAGATACAAGTCCTAGCATACCGCCTAATTCTGGCGTAGAAGATGATACCAACAGCGGCGAGAACACTAGTCCACGTATTCCAACAAAAGGTGGAGGGATTAGTACATTAGATGATGATAAGGTCTTGTCACCATCACCATAAGAAAGAGAATTTCTTATGCAACATATACTTTGTCTGCATTGCGAGATTCATCTTTGATCACGATCTTGTAGGATAATTAGATGATATGGAAAACCAAGTATCATTTAGTATGAGCGCGCGGGAATGCGATTCAAAGTGGAATAGAATCTTCAATACCAAATTTAACACAAAAAATAGAACCCTTGTTCGTTTAACTACTTTTCACTCATGAATAATACAAGATCATGTCCAGATTAAAAAAATACTGACCTAATTAAAGTTAATTGTATATTTCAAAGATACTACATTTATTGTATTCAACAAAAAGCAGAGTGTCATATACACCACTGTAGAATCTTATTAATACAGATCTATATTGACATATCGGAAGTTTAATATTATTAGTTTTGTGAAAAAGTTCAAATATGTTGAAATCCTCAATACTATTGCTCGGAATATTTATCATACTTTTTGGATTTTTGATTTTCTCCATTCCAATGGTCTGGAGTCAATATGCTAATTTGCCTATTATCTCTACGAGAGATCATTTTGACAAAGCGGATGGCACTCCTAGACTAAATTCCACTCTTTATGATATTGTTGACCATAAATCTAGAATATCCCCATGCTCTCCAGATATTGTACTATATGTCCATGGTGTATGGGTTGGAAATAATTCTTTAGAAAAACCTGCAGAGGTATTTGACAGAGTGGGATTATCATTGAATCACAGCGGTTATGAAAATAAATTTGTAGGTTATAGTTGGGACTCTGACACACAGATAGATAAAGAGGGTCATGGCTGGAATATTGCTAAATTAATTGCAAAATATAATGGCAAGAATTTGGCTAGCTTTATTACAAACTATAAGAATGACTGTCCAAACTCTGAAGTTAGAATTCTCGCACACTCGCTTGGGTCTAGAGTAGTAGTTGAGGCAATAAGGAATTTGGATGAAAATTTACAATGGAATCAACAACATCAAAAAGTATTATCGGTTGACTTACTTGGAGCTGCAATTGATGATGAAGAGGTTTCTACCAATCCTGACGATCGATATGATGATAACTATCAACCCCGAGCAGATACTTATGATCCGACTGTAAAATCTATCTACGGAGAAGCAATTGAAAGGCAGGTAGTCCAATTTCATAATTGGTATAATCCAGAAGATGATGTCTTAGAACCGGAGCCAGATTGCATATCTATGGGATTCTTCTGTCAGCCTATTTATTATCCTAGATATGAGGGGGATTTAGCATTAGGTTCCAATGGATCTCAAACAACTATTACTCGGCCAAATAACTATATTGAAACAAATATAGAAAACGAAATTGCCTTTGAAAAGGATGCTAATGCTGAAAATGGATGTGATCTAATTGATCCAGATACTTTAGCATGTACTATCTATAGGGAAGGAGACAATCACTTTGGATATATTGGATTTCGCGATACTGATAATCAAAACACTTTGATGGCATATGGTGTTATTCCCAAAGTTGTTCAATCGTGGATAACGCATTAAGTGAAAATTTGTGGTTAGATTCAAGCAAAATTGGTATATTAACGATAGCATTGCGAAGAAACACAAAATGAACTATTATTCGACACAGCTACTATAGGAATACAAAGGCCTAATCACTCAAATCTAATTTTCTATTAATGTAGTGCTCCAGATGAGGAGTAAGTCTCTTATGGCAATAGGGTTCTAAAGCGATATATAGATTCGGTATAAAAAGAATAATTGCAAATAAAGGTAAGATAATTATAATTTTTCTAATAAACAATATATTTATTTGATTAAATAGCATCAGCAAAAAAAAATCCAATCTCATAATAGCTACATTATTATTTCGATAATGATAATTATTTGCATTGAATGTAAATCATTCCAAGAAGGGTAATAAACGCACTAGTGACAAAAATAAAAACAATAATAGACTAGTGGAACAAATCGGTCTTTTTGGAATTGATATAAAGATATTGGTTACAGGAGATATGACAAATAACAAATATTCGCTGATAGAATTAGCTTTTCCTGCTGGTCCCGAACAAGAAGTTGCATTACATAAACATAGCAAGGAAGATGTGACAATATGTGTCATAGAAGGAAAGTTTGTGTTTAGATATGGTAATCAAGAATTAAAAAAAGGGTTTGGTAAAGATGATACTCCTTTTAGGCTTGAAAAAAATATACCTCATTCATATAAGAAGGTTGGAGAAGAAAAAGGGATTTTGTTAATGATATTTAGGCCAGCAGGATTTGAAAACTTTTTCCGTGATTTAGGACGTTCTTCTGGTGTGTTAGTTACAAAGGAAAAAATAGATGAAAATAAACAACAAAATGGAAAAATAGAAGATGATGATCGAGTATCGTTACATTTGCTTG
>DATELO010000243.1:0-12553 GCA_035276505.1 Candidatus Nitrosocosmicus sp. | reverse complement strand
TTATCATAACTTGATAATCCATCTAATCTTAAAATTTTTTAAATTAAAAAATTGAACAATTATTTGAACTAGATAAAGAACTCTGTCTCCTATAGTGGCTGATTTAATCAAGTCAAAAACACTTGCTTTTTGGCAATAAATATCAAAAAAGGTTAAATTCAATGATTTATTTAGCAAAATTTTGCTTCAAAATTGATCTAAAATCATACTTTGCTACCAACAATGACCTGAGTTGATAGATAAATACTTTGATTCTTCTATATATATTATGTATACTAATGAGGTTTACATTCAATTCAACGAATATTTTAATTTAAATCCTATTCAAATGGAATATGTGAAATACAAAATCCCGTCCTCTGATGTTATTAGCTTTAAATTGACTAAAGTTTGGGGTAATGATTTTGAGAATACATTTTTTAACTTTATAATTAATTGTAAATAGGAAGGTCAATTGAAAAATGCTTATTATTTACAATTATCAATCAAAAAGATCCCAGAGTTTTAAAAGAATAACTTACAGTGAAGGTCTCAGCTAAACTCTTTGTCTATTAAATTAAGATTATTTGTCATGTATATTTCAAAAAATGATTACGCTCTACCAATTTTGAGGCGCTATATTACAAGAATTGATAGGACTTCCTCTCCTGCACATGCAGGTAAACTCAGAAATGCAGTAGATTTTGTGGCACCAATGAGAACATCAGTCCTTGCTGCGGCCGATGGAATTGTTACTTATGTTGAGGATAGATATAATATTGGAGGCCCTGATTATACATACTGGAAATTTTCAAACTTTATAGTGGTGAGCCACTCTAATGGAGAGTATACCCGATACGATCATCTCGATTTCGCAAGTTCGATGGTGCACCTAAATCAAAAGGTAAAATGCGGACAGCAAATTGGGAGAGTAGGTTTGACTGGTTTTACTTTTGTACCTCATTTGCATTTTCAGGTGTTTATTTTCACGGGACCCGATATATGGGTGGATTTTGAAACGCTAGAAATTAAATTTGCAGAAAACATCTAGCAAATGACTAGATCTTTATTTTTAAGCATTTGGGATGAAGTCTAAAGAAAGCAGGAAGGATACCTACAGGCTCACCATCAAGACTCACGGTTATGTTATTTTGAAAATCTGTCAACCAGCTAACTGTTTGGGATTGTCCATAGTATATATCGTCTTCATTGTCAATAGCCTCCTCTCCTCTCTTTATGTTTACAAGTTTTTGCAATATCTTAAAACTATCAGAATTTTTAATAACAATTGTATCCAGCAATCCATCGGCTACTTCAGCTCTGGTAGCAACTTGAAAACCTCCGCCCAAAAAGCTTCCATTAGATACCATGCCCATAGTCATTTTTGTGGTAAGACTATTTACAATTTTATGACTTGTGGTAGATCCTTCAATTATTTGACAAACATTACTTTTGTATACTGGAAGAGTTGCAACAATGCTTGTGATAGTTGAGAGGATTCGGCTACTAATTTGATCCCTTACCATTTTTCCTTTTTCAATTATTTCAGCTCCTAATCCTATCTCTGCAGCATTTAACAATACCCTGAACCGGTTTCCTGAAGAATCCTCTGCACCAATCCTCGCAACACAGCTAACGATATCAATCATTTGAGTAGTTGTTGTCGATTCGCTCACATATTTGCAGCATTCTTCAAAATCAGGTGGCAGGCCCAAAGATCTCACAAGTACATTTCGTGTTCCCCCAGGAAGGATAGTCATAGTGCAATCACTATCAATTTGTTCCAAATCAGTTAGCGCTAGTATTTTGTCATACTCCACGGTCATTAAATCAATATTATCAAATTTATCGTTACTAACATTTTTAAAAAAACCGTTGCCAACTTCATTCAACATACCATCTCCCCCGATTGGAATAATATTTTTATAGCCTTTTTCCAAGTACTTTCTTGCTAAAATAGTACCATCTCCAGATTTTTCAGTAAAAACAAATTCCAAATCGGCCCCAAAATATTTTTGTAAAATATTCTTAATGGAATCCCAGTTTTTCCCTGTTTGACCACCTTTGGAATTAGGATTAACTATTGCAATTGATTTGACTGCCATTGATTATAACTAATCTTTAGCAGAGCTTCAGACGTATATAAAATAAACAGAGTTTAGCTAAATATTTATTTTGCTAAACGCCCAAATGTCTAGTAACTAGACGCTTTATTTATCCGTGTTAAATACTAATTAGATCTATCTTCTTTTTTATTTTCTAATACTTCATCATCGCTAGATAGGGTTGTACCGATTTCACTTATCAATTTGGAAGATTCAGTTACGCTTTTAATTTGCAAATCATCGCTGCCTGAAATAATTTTTGATATACTAGGACTTGCATCCTTTCCC
This sequence comes from Candidatus Nitrosocosmicus sp., assembly GCA_035276505.1. Taxonomy (GTDB): domain Archaea; phylum Thermoproteota; class Nitrososphaeria; order Nitrososphaerales; family Nitrososphaeraceae; genus Nitrosocosmicus. Next base: position 10,181 of record DATELO010000243.1, on the reverse strand, counting down.
ATGATTATAGCTTCCTTACCTTTTCTGAGTAAAACTATAGTAATGTTGTTCTCTGAGAGCTTTACAGCTAGATCCTTTACTATTTTAAGTTGGTCAAAAATACTTGCTTCAGTATCTGTAAAGAGGTGAAAAAACTCTTTAGCCATCTCTAATTTGTCTTTAATCTTTTCTACTGAATGATCCTTTGATTCATCAAACTGCTTTCCTGCTTCAGAATCAGGACTTTTCTCATCCTTTTCAACGTCGAGGTTCCTAAACATCCCAAAAACCTCTGGATCTAAAATGTCAATGTCTATTTTGTTTGTCTCATTTGACTTTGATGCTCTTATATCTATGGTTGGTCTATTTTCAACTTGGATCAAAATATTTCCACCCTTTAGTGATTTGATTGATCCCACTACAGCATCAAATACCGAGTGTCTCTCTTTTCTTAAATCATTCTGATAGTCATTTGTGGTCATTTTGGTCTATCTGCCCTATTTTCAAATATCGATAAATGACCTAACACAAATTATCACTTAAAGTTTTCTCACGTTGGTTAAATGTTGCAAAATTTATGTAGTGTTACTATCAATGTTACTGCTGTAGTCCTTTAGAGCAGGTTCATCATCGAGAGTTTTGAATTGTTCTTTCTCTGTATTGTTTATTGTAATACTCTCACTATTTCTTGCGGTACTGCTATAATTATGATTATCATTTCCTGGGCTACTAAGATTACCGCCGCCGCTACCACCATTTATTTTTCGTACCTTTGCTGAAATAGTAATTGTTCCATGAATTGTCATTTTTCCGCCCCCAATTATTCTGCCCTTTGGGTCATTAGCAGAAGGCATTTCTATTTTCAAATCCTCAAAGTCATATTTGATTAGGGCGCCTTTTCCAGTTAGCTTATCTAACAATCGCTCAATAACCGGTGCACCATGTTCAGTTATCTTGCTAGTAATATTACCTATGTTCTTGTTTATTTCGCTCATTTTTCTTATAATTGAATGAATACACCATAAGTTATAAGGTATAACTGTGATTAGTGGGGGGGGTTTGATAGACTACTAGATTTGATTATTAGCATGCGTTAATGTATGAATGCGAAGAAAAGCATTATAAAACAGTTTACTAGATTGAATGAATTTAGATGATAATATATCAAAACCAAAGTAATTAAATGGGGAGGGACCATTGTTTTACTAGTGATTCCAGAAAGCTGCTCGTTTGCATATGATGGTATCCAGTGTCCTCTGCCACCCCAATTCATTATTGAAGTTATTGATGAATCCAATAATAACGGCAGTAAATTTATGATAGGATTGACATGCCCAGACCACAAAGTAGTTTTGGAAAAAAAATTTCATATGTTACAAGTAGATAACGTTATTCCAGAAGGTAAAATTGTTTTAACCCCCATCAAAATAATTCATACTGATTGTGTTAAAGGGACCTTGGAAGATGAAGATGAAGTTAGACTAAAGAGAATGAAAGAATAGGCACACAACATTATTCGATTAAAAGTGCTTTTTCGTTATGGCCTTGGAGAACATGTACGATATTTGATGCTGCTAATTCTGACATTTTGTTCCTTGTATCTTGACTTGCACTACCAATGTGAGGCAATAGGACCACATTCTCCATCCCTAACAACTCATTTCTTTTTTCGATAGGTTCCTCTTCATAAACATCTAGAGCAGCTCCCGCAATTACTTTTTTCCTTAAAGCTATAATTAGGTCTTTTTGATTTATTATTTTACCTCTTGCAATGTTTATTAAAAAGGCGCTTTTTTTCATCTGTGATATAAAATTCTTGTTTATTAAATGATAGCTTTCCTTATTAAGGGAACAACATATGACTATATAATCTGACTCTTTCGCTAGATCTTCCAAGTCTCTGTATTTTATATTATCAAAATTTAATGAGAGGTTCCTTATTTTTGATTTGGTGATCGGGCTTCTATTTGTGTAAAGTATCTTCATTCCAAACCCTTGTGCTCTTGTTGCAATAGCTTTGCCTATTTTTCCCATACCTATAATTCCTAGTGTCTTGCCGTGGATGTCAGTACCTACCATAAGATTAGGACTCCATCCATATTTCCACTTTCCACTTCTTACAAATTTATCGCTCTCAACTAATCGCCTACCTATACATAACATTAGTCCAAAAGCCAAGTCTGCTGTTGTTTCGGTAAGAATACTTCCCGTATAGGCAACCTTGATGTTTCTTTTTTTTGCTTCTCTTATATCGATATGCTCATATCCAGTGCTAAATGTGCTAATTATTTTTAGGTTAGGTCCTGCAATATCCATAATCTCTTTATCTATACTATCATTTAAGAAACACAAAATTGCATGGACATTTTTTACTTTGCTTCTTAAGTCATTAGGTCTAAGGGGGAGTTCTGTTGAATTGGAGATAAGATCATAATTTTCTTTATTTAAAATCGATAGACCAATATCTGAAATAGGTCTCGTTATCAATACCCTCAAACTAGAAGACTTTGATTTAGCCATTCAAAAAAAATATCGTTAGAGTGCGTATTATTTGTTCAGATATCCAAATAGCATTTTGAATACGCTAAAGACCATTTAATTAACCTCTTGAGGTACTGTTTCGTTTCCTCAAATTAAAATTCCAGAGTTAATTCTCTAGTTTGTTTTTTTTAATGCAAATTATGAAGTTACAACTATATTTTTATAGACAATCCTCTAGAACAAAATATAATGCAAGAATCATATTCTTCTTCTTATACTGCAGCCGGTGACGTATATAGTGACGGCGACCAAGATTTATTAGGACATGGTGGAGTAAAGAAAAAGAATAAACCGTCTAGAAAGATAAAAAAAATAGATCACTTTGATTTAGATTCTATTTCAAATCAAGATTCTGAATTTGCTCTGCATGAAACTTCTGATAAACTCTTTGAAAATATCGTTGGGTATGATGATGTTAAAAAAATTTTTACTTATGCTCTGAACTCTACTTTACCGGTTCATATTTTGCTGGTAGGACCTCCTGGTTCAGCAAAGACCTTGTTTTTGATGGAATGTATGAAACTATCGAGATCATACTTTACCTTAGGTAGCCATAGCACGAAAGCAGGAATGTTAGATTATTTGTTTAACAACAGACCTAGGAATTTGATTATTGACGAAATTGAATACATGGCTATTAAGGATCAAGCGGCCTTGCTAAGTCTTATGGAGACTGGGATCCTAAGTGAAACCAAGTACGAAAAAACGCGCAAATCTGTTATGCGGACTTGGGTATTCGCATCTTGCAATAATGAAAAAAAATTGTTAACTCCTCTTCTTTCACGTTTTTTTGTACTATATTTTAAGAAATATGATTATTCTGCATTTCAAAAAATTTCGAACCATATACTAAACAGAGAATGCAACTTGAATTCAGAAATTTCTACATTGATTGCAAGTTTGGTATGGAATAAGTTAAAATCAAGAGATATAAGAGATTGCATAAAGATTGGGCGAATATGTAAGAGTAAAGACGATGTGTATATGATTGTGAAAATTCTAAAGCGCTATGATAATACCAACGTAGGTAGCGAAAAAGTTCAAAATATTACAAGGCTGGAATAGTACATTTTGTTTTTCTGTATATCTAAAGTCTGACAAACATTGTACTATTATACTCCAACTATAGTTTTGAGCCTAACCTGAATAATTCAAAAAATAAAGACTATCTGCTAAAAGTAGATTTCTATATTAATGGTGGATAAAAAGTACCTATATTTAACTACCAACCAAAAAATATACTATGAATTCAAAAAGTGAAATCTGATCAGTTTTTGCCTTTATTTAACTTTAGTTAAATTTAATATGCCTATTGCGATATTGCAGCTCGTGATCTGTTGAATCGCTCCGATTGTGGGTTGGATGATTTGATCTTTCCATTGTTTGTTTATGAAAGCGAGAACGTATACAAACAGAGTTTGATGTCAGGGCACATGAATAGATCAAAGGTTTATCAAAATAAATTGGAAGATTTACTCGAACAATTGACTAACTTGGGCATTTCACAAATACTTTTGTTTGGAATTCCTAAAAAAAGAAATGACACTGGGTATTTGTCATCTGCAAAACACGGTGTGATTCAAAATTCAATAAGAAAAATAAGAGAAAATTTTGGTTACAATTTTCGAATTTTTTCTGACGTTTGCCTCTGTCAGTATAATACATCTGGCCACTGTGGAATATTAACAAAGAAAGCCGATAAAGGTGCCGTCAAGAGGGATTCAGATTGTTATCCTGAGATAGACAATGATAGAACACTAGAGTCATTAGGGCGAGTTTCTTTAAGCTTGTGTGAGAGTGGAACAGACTTTATAGCCCCTTCAGCTATGATGGATGGTCAGGTTCTTTATTTAAGATGGTTGCTAAATACTCATGGATATGAGCATGTCAAAATATTAAGTTACTCTGCCAAGCACAATTCATGTTTATATTCTCCCTTTAGAGCAAACAACTATCTAAGGTCTGGTTTTATTGATAAATCAAGCTATCAATGTTCCTTTTATAATAAACGTGAATCGCTGAGAGAAATTTTGAATGATGTCAAAGAAGGGTCTGATTGGGTAATGATAAAACCATCAATTTGGTATATGGATATTGTTCGACATGCACGAGAAATAGTCAATGTACCCATTGTTGTTCAAAATGTATCGGGAGAATATGCTCTATTAAAATCTACAATGAATCAGCAATTTATCAATGAGTTACAGGAGGACGATAATAGGATTGGTGAAAACAACCCTATTATAGGTACAGAGGTTTTAGGATCAAACCAAAGAAAAATAAAAATAAAATCAAGGTCTATGGATAGAAGTCAATCAAAAAAACCGAACAAGCTGAGAAAAAAAGTCGAGGATAATGATTTTGGTGGTTCTAGTACTATTCTGAGCGATAGTTATAGTGGTAGTGGTACTAATGAGTATCGCTTTTACACCGCCGATCCAATTACAAACTTTATCTTGTTACTTAAGCGAGCAGGGGCCGATAAAATAATAACCTATTTTCTACTGGACATGTTACTTAAAAAGGGTGTGAATAAAAGGACAGGATAAGATATTTCTTTAACTACTTGATGTATTTACAAATGTAATAATTTGACCACTAGTTGAGTCTATATAATACTTTGATCCATTTAGAACAATTTCCCATCCAAAATGGCTTCCACCTGTTATTGGCTCGTTAGTCCTACCGATTAATTCGAACGTTTCATGGCTATCCTTATTTGATTTATATATATTACCCTCTCCATCGATCATTACATATTGTGAAGTAAATTTACCCTGTAGATCATCAAAGGTAATGTTACGAAGATCGTCCAATGTTTGGTTGAAAATATCATGTAGTACAATAATATAAGCTTCTTCGGGAATCAACCTCATAAAAGTAGTGCTTTGCTGACTTAATGAATAATTCACAACAAAATACATTGCTAGAGTAAATCCTATAGATAACAATACAATGAATATAACTTTGTTCCGTGGTGCATCTAGCTTGCCCAATGATTACATATAAAAAAAACACTATTTAATTATTCATTGTAAAGTTACGATTAGATTATATATCAAATCTTTTAAAAACTAACTATCCCGCGGTAGCTCAGCCTGGTAGAGCTTTCGGCTGTAGTTGTTGGCAACATATTGCTAATCGTACATCAGCCTATCAGGCTTACATTCAACAGTAACCGAAGAGTCGCAGGCTCAATCAAAGAAAAGAGAGATCTTTTTTTGGAGTAAATCCTGCTCGCGGGATACAAACATTACCCTTTGCGACTATTAGTTTGGATTTATGATTGCCCTTCCTATAATCTTCCCGTTCTTTAGATCTTCTAATGCTTCGTTAACTTGGTCTAATGAATATCTCTTGTCTAAGACAGTTTGAACCTTTCCCTGAGATGCCAAATTCACCAACTCTGCTAAATCAGAAAATGTACCAGTATATGCCCCCGTCAGTGTGTATCCTCTCAAAGGAATCATAGGCAGGTTTAGTTCCATTGATCCCCCAAACAAACCAACCATTATCATTTTTCCTCTCTTTCTTAACATATTAAATGAATTAACTGAAGTGATGTTGTTATTTACAAAATCTATTACTACATCTGTACCAAAGCCATTTGTAAGGTCCTTGATTTCCTTTACTACATCCGATTTCTCTTTACTGTTAATAATATTATCCGCACCTAATCTTCTTGCCTCTGCTAGTTTTTGATCGTTGACATCTATGACTGTTATTTTTGACTTGTGAATTGCCTTTGCAACTTGTACACCCATTAATCCTAATCCGCCAGCTCCGACGATAACTATATTGTGATCTTTTTCTAGTCCTACCGTAGGAGTAGCCTTTTTTACGGCATTATATGCCGTCAGCCCAGAACAAGCAAGTGAAGATGCAGAATCAAACTCTAAATTATTTAATTTTATCAAATATTTGGAATCTGGGACCAGAACGTATTGTGCATATCCCCCATTTTGGTAAATTCCCAGAGTTTTTGGCGAGTCACAAAGATTTTGTTCACCAGATAAACAAGCTGGACAAGATCCTTCACCTAACCATGGGTAAACTAGTACACTCTCTCCTACTTGTACGTTATTCACTGCTTTTCCTATTTCTTCAATTTTGCCTGCTATTTCATGTCCTGGGATAAGAGGAAACTTTACTCCTCTATCTTCAACTTTCATAAACACACCCTTAGGTCCAGCATATCCGCCTTCCCACAAATGAAGATCACTATGACAAACTCCAGAAGCGATAACTTTCACCAAGACTTGATTTCCTTCAGGTTTAGGAATTTTGATCTCATCTATTTCTAAAGGTTGATTTGTTTTAATTATTTGAGCCCCTTTCATATCAAACTCATGGCATACATGTTTAATTATCTTTGCTAACCGTAGCCAATTTTGATTATAAAGAATATATTAATTACAGTAGAAAACAGCCTGATGTCGATGATGACGACGAAGAGCCGTCTGATTTTTTTATGTTGATGAGGATTATGAGTACTGAGACATCAACCATTTCTGAAAATTGTGATAAATTTGATCGCAAATACTGCTCTGCTTGAATACTGAAATCTAAAAAAATCTTGTTCTTTGCCCGAGAGTCTCATGTATAAATTTCAAGCATAAGTTTACTAAAGTTGAACTATTACCATGTTTAGAGTTTAGGGTCTTGCAATAACAATGCAAATAACTAACTCTAAAATTATATATCGTAATAGTTAAGATAATTCAAAATTAATGAATTCCACACAACGGTATTTGCTATCTTCCATATATTGTAATAGTTTACCTGAAAGTACTGGTACAGACGGTGACAACGGTATCCCTTTTTTTCCATTTCTTTCCCAAAAGCCGGAATTAGACTCCACTTTATTTGAGGATGAGCTATTAATCCTCGAAAAATCGGGATCTATCGAAATTAAAAAGGGCAAAAAATTCCTTGACAAAAGGGAAGCATTATGCTCACTAACAAAAAAAGGCAGATCTGAAATAAAAGTTGTGCTTGCGGGTGGGGTATTTGACCTCATTCACGCAGGTCATATTCATACGCTAAAATCTGCCAAATCACTTGGTGATGTTTTAATTATCGTAGTAGCAACAGATACCACTGTTAACAACTTAAAAAAGAATCGGAAAATATTTCATGATGAAAATAGTAGACTAGAATTGGTCTCCTCTATTCGATTTGTAGATAAGGCGATAATAGGAAGAAGGACTTCAATCTACGAAACTGTGGATTTCGTTAGACCAGATATTATAGCACTAGGATATGATCAAACACTGGATGAAAAGGTATTGAAAAAAAATTGTTTAGATAGAGGACTAGATCTGGATGTTGTTAGACTTTCTTCTCCTATCCCTCAACTGAAAAGCTCTGCCATAAAAAGCGAACTCGGCAATTCTTTCTATGATTTGCAATGAATATGCCTGCCTAATTTTTTATGCTTATAATGACATCATCTCCATTTTTTAGATTCGAGATTTCTTTGATACTCTGTGGTCCAATCACTTCTATCAGGCTATTGTCATGATGTGTTCTTTCTAATAATAACACATGAACGTCCCTTTCCTTTATTTCATTGACATTCGAATTCAAACCTTCGCTCACGTTTGAGTCCTGAATAATAGTAGCGGCATAACATTTTACCCACCCAAAAGTCCTATCGGAATTCTTAAAACCCTCAATATGAATTGATGGGTGTTTTATCAGATCCCTTCTAGAAATCATGAAGTGTTTATCCTCTAACTTGACATTCAGAGTTCCTGGAAATGGTTCGTAGCCAAGTTTCTCGTGAAATTGTTTTTTATACCCTTCTAAAGACATGTAATAAGCTCCTTCTCCCATTCCAGTCACTATCTTACCTTTAAACAAAATCAATTTATTATTCGAGTTATCCATTGATTTCTTTAACATCTCGTAAATTTCTTGTAAGGTCTCATATCCTTCTTCGGTCAATTTAATTCCAAATTTCTTGTTGTTCTTTATCCTCTCTATGAGGTTCTCCCTTTCCAAATCTATCAAAACCTTAGAGGCAGTCTGTTGCGAGCGGTTTATTATACGACTCATTTGGCCACTTGTAATCTCCAAATAATTGTTCTTGCCTCCTATTGACAATAAATGGGCTAGAATTAAAAAATGGAAATAGTTAAAGTTTGTATGGTCTTTAACTAGCATATGGATTTAACTGCTACTTATTGATTGACTTATCAATCCAATGTCAGAGAATGTCTGAACTCTAACACTTGGATTTGGTTTCTTCAGGTTACTTGTCTTATGGCCGATGATGTATTTGATACCAGATTTATTTGCAGCCTCAACCAATCTTGGAGTTACAATCCCATCCAATACCAACAAGTTACCATCTTTCAAATTGGAGATCTTTTTTAGTATTTCGGAAATTGGGATTTTCACAATCTTTTTCATGGATTTGTCAAATACCATTGCATCCAATGTCTCATTAATCTCTTGAAAGACCTTTTTTACTGTGGAAATAACTTCCTCGTCTTCCTTTGAGATTGGATTTTCTGACGATGGAGACGATGATGACGACAAAGTTGTAGGTGAAGTGGGAGTTCTCATTCCACTAAAATTGGACGAGTCCTGTTTTTGATAATTGTTCCTGCTTGTAATGGAATTACCATAGTCTTTTTGATAATCAAATCCAGCCTCTTGCCCATTTTGAAGCTTCATTCCGTGTTCATTTCGATGGCCATTCCTAATTTGTTGAACATTTGAAGGAACTGAGGATTGACCTTCACTATATCGGTCTTTAATAAATTGTTCAACGTCTTTGAGTATTTCAGAAACCTCCAAGGGTGTACAATCTTCTACCTCTCTTCCTGGAGGTGCTCGGTATACTTTGTCTATGTCCACTAATCCTTGTAACTCTTTTAATATAAGATCACCTGCACGATCTCCGTCGATGAAGGCAACTGTTTTTTTTCCATCAGTCAATTTCAATATAGTTTCATCAATTTTAGCTCCCTCTATTGCTATCGAGTTATCATAACCGGCTCTGAGCAGATTTATGACATCTGCACGACCCTCGACGAGTATTATCCAATCGCTGTCGAATACTCCGACCCCGCACGCTAACTGAGCCTTTCCAAATGTAGTTAACCTTCCAGGCTTACTTGCGTCATATACATCCTTTAACATCTCTTCTCCTTCACTTATTGTCTTGGTCGCCCATTCCTGAACAATTTTCTTTGCTCTATCCACAATTACCTTTTTCTTAATTGCTCTAATGTCATCTATTCCAACTAGAAAAAATTTGGCTTGAAAAGGACCAACTTTATCAATACTCTCGATGGCTGCAGCTATCAAGGCGGCAGTAGAGATATCGGTACTCATTGGAATTAACGCATCGCCTCGGGCCGAGTTGGATTTTGTGTCTACATTGACCTCAATCCTTCCTACCTTCGATACTTTTTGTAATTCATTTAAGTTCATTTCAGGCCCCAATAGTCCTTCGGTCTGACCAAAAATAGCGCCAATAATATCTGCCTTTTCTACCAAGCCATCAACATCAAATTTCAGTTTTACGTGATATTTTACAATACCAGTATTTGGCATCTTTACTACCTCATTGTTAATTTTGTTTATCATATTTTGGTGATTATCATAATTATAATGGCATGCCCTGATTAAGTTTTTTGTTTTTGAAA
>DATELO010000242.1:0-17126 GCA_035276505.1 Candidatus Nitrosocosmicus sp. | reverse complement strand
CCACTTTCTAAGCTATTAAGATAGGCTATAGTCGTTCCCAAATTTCCAAAACCCATTGAATTAAGAGTTTCAGAAGGTACCATAATTATCGTATTTCCATGAATCTTCATTGTCTCATAGAGCATATTGGACTGTCTAAGAGCATACGCAACAGGGTTATTTGAATAGATCTTTGAGGCGTCTAGAAACTTTTGTGCTACCAGTATTTCTGAATCACCATATGTTACTCTAGCCTGTTTCTCACGTTCTGCCTGAGCTTGCATGGACATAGCAGCCTCTAATTCTTGAGGTATGATTACCTGTCTTATTTCAACTCCCGTTACCATTACTCCCCAATTTTCTGCTTCCTTGGAAATTATGGATTTAATATTTTGATTTATCTCCTCTCTTTTGGAAAGTATTTCTTGAAAATTCGAAGATCCTATATTATTTCGTAGTGTGGTCTGGGAAACTTGTTTTATCATCTCATTAAAATTCTCAACGTTTAATAACGCGTCGTTAGATTTCTCCTCAATTATCTTGTACCTCAGTATTGCATCTATTGTAACTGGCACATTGTCCTTTGTGAGCATCTTTTCTGCATTAAATTCTCTCACCTTCTCTCGAATATCTATAACTAAAATGTTATCTACCAAGGGTAACCTGGTGTGTATTCCAGGCCTGACTTGACCTTTGTACACTCCGACTCTCAAAATGATGGCTCGTTCGTACTGATTAATAATAATAAAAAATGAAGATATAATTAAAATCATGCTAACTAATAGTAGAATATACAAAATTATCTCTGAAAGCGTGACAGAGTAAAGAATGATAGAAAATATGAGGATTATTGTCCCGATTATGATTTGAAATCCTGTTCCCTTTCTAGTTGATGTCTTTGATGGGAGAAAGTTATCAATATTTTTTGATGTAGACATATTTAAATAACTATAAAGATATAAAAAAACTTTCAGATTAGCAGTGATCAATTTTGACTTTTAGAATTTGGTTAGCTTAGTGCCTGCTAAATTTTGACATAATTTTATAAAAACTAGTTTATTTCTATGGTAATTGGCAAAATATTACTCTATTTATCTTTGGATATATCCTTACAACCACTGTATCCATATTTTACTTTCGATTTGAGATAGCGAATGTTGAATTTACATTGGAAGGTTATAACCTTTTTTGTATTAATAACTATTAATGAAGAAAATCATTAACATGAATTTAGCTATTCTTTTAGCCTTTGTGTTAGCTTCCGGTATTTTTTCAGTTAGTGGAAGTGTTTATGCTCAAGGCAACGGAGACGATGATGACGACAACAACGATAATGATGCAAATAGTGATAATGCAGACGTAAACGTTAATCCTCTAACTGGTACTGATGCTCCAGCAGAAGAAGTTGCCGCAAATGTTACAGAGTTTGTAAATGCAACGACACCTGAAGATGTAAGTGAGCAGGCAGCTAATATAACCGGTTCATCGACTCCTCCTGGTGAATTAGACTATGCTTCAGGAGATAATGCTACTAGTGCAAACGCTACTAGTGCAAACGCTACTAGTGCAAACGCTACAAATACAACAACACTTCAATAAGAGTTAGTTGATTCATAATCAACTAATTTGTCTACCCACTTTTTTATCAGTCAAAAAAGTATCTGAATTCTCCATACAGGTGCAACCATTCATCATTCAGATCATAAAATAACTATCAATTATTGTTAAATTAGATTTGTAAAAGAAATGCCTTATATCTATTTGGAGGGTAATCTTGAAGTATATTATGAAATTTATGGGGACGAAAAATCATACCCAATCGTCTTAATCCATCCGTTGGGTGGAAATATAGAGATTTGGAAAGAAGAAATATCTTTGATTCTAAAATCTGAGAAATATCGAATAATTGCATACGAACTACGAGGCCATAATAGATCCAATATGGGAGATAATCCCGATTTTACTATGAAAGATTTGGCTAATGATTTGTACATTTTATTGAATCAACTACAAATATCTCGATGTACGTTAATAGGTCACTCGATAGGCGGAAAAATAGCAGCCGTTTTTGCCAAAAACAACTTATCAATGTTAGATGCAATCATGTTCATTAGCGGATCTTCTATTCCCATTAAAGAAGATGATCTGGAAGACTCTACGGCAATAGAACTAGCTTCTACTAAGGGAATGGCCGCTGTGGCAGATTATGAGCGTCAAAAAAACTTTAGTAAAAAAGCCTTTCAAGATGATATAAACTGGAACCACTTCAAGGAGATATTTACAAAGACCTCTGTTGATGGATTTATAGCTTCAAGGAAAGCCTTGCGTACCATGCCTAAAGACATAAATAAATTTTTGAGAAACTCTGGTTGTAAATTATTTGGTATCGTGGGAAGTGAAGATGAAGTATTTTTGAATCTTAAAGAAATCATGAAAAAAGAGATTCCAACTTTTGAATTTAAGGTCATTTACGGGGAGGGACATTGGCTTGTACTCCATAATCCTGTTGAATTAGATAAGGCCATAGAAGAATTCTTGAGAGAGATTAATATGTCCAACCAGAACTAGTTACAAATTCAATCTTTAGATATCTCTCTGCTCAAAAACAATTTAGTCGGTAAATTCCCTGTAAAGAAAACAGACCGCAAGGCTTCCCAAAGTGTCTACCCATAAGTCAACGATCATGTCTATAGGATCCGTTTGGATAAACCCCGTTGGACCATGTATACCCAAACTAATCCATTCATAAACTTCCCATAGGATAAATCCTATCCATGCAGCCCCTATACTGATTGGAAAATAGTATCTTTTTTTTCTCGTTATGAAAAAATTTAGAACGATTGCTGTTATCCCCATAGCAGACAATCCGTGAGTAATACTATCAATTGAAGTTGTATCATACAGGTGAAACGTATATTCTGACAGAAAATGTGCACCCAATGCTATACCTCCAATAAATAAAGTGAAAAATAACCAACCTCTACTTGTATCAACAATCATTTTTCCCATGCATTTAATTTCTATGCCGCTATGAGTAGTATGGTGCTGATGTCTACGGTGTTCCTTTTCCGTTCTTAGGGCTATACATAAAAATAAAATCCCAATGCTTAACAAAACACTTGAAAAAAAGGGATTTGAAAGCCATTCTGGTCCATGCATAATCTATACAGACTTGATCAACTAGATATTTATCCTAATAATATTTTGATAGTTTTACTAGCAATTAGAATTATTATTTGAATCACTTGATTGCTGTAGAAACTACAAGACGATACAATTTTCAGCTTAACCTCAGCTCAATTAACATATTTCTTGTATAGCCGATTCATTAATCCAAAATCAACTATCGCTATGAAAGAAAACGAATTTTATCCTCTATTTTACGTTATATATGACTTATCCACATGTGTTTAGATTACTATTGAAATGTTCTTATGGCTATTATTGAAACACAAACGTGTGTTATCTAAAAAAATATGATTGTATAATTATTTTTACAATAACGAATGATGAGGACGCCTTAAATACGATAATGCAAATGAATGTCACATGACCAAAATAGTTAAACTGCATGTCATACCACCACCCAGTGCAGAGACGAAAACAATTTTTACTATTGACGATAAAGATGTTTTGATAAAGGGAGTAGAATTAGAGTCACACCTTTGTGGAAGTTGTGGGTTTGTTTTAGCAGAAAATATAATGGTTTATAATTATCGTGACGTTGTACTGCAATGTCCAAATTGCAAGTCTTACAATGGTGCACCAAATAGCGACCGTTTCTGAGATATTTATCTACTGCGATTCTTTTGTGAAGTTAGATCCTATTCTAATAACTACTAAATGGTAATGTCAATGGCAGTCATGGATAATAAAAAAGGTCGTCCTCATTATAATTAATGAGCTGATGGTTATTGGCTTGAGCCATTCATAATATCTTGTAGCCCTTCAGTTACGCTTTCGCTGATATTTGAAAGAGCTTCGCCAGTTTCATTCATTGCTACTCCTAATCCTTCTGTAGCATTACCAGCTGCTTCGCCAGTTTCATTCATTGCAGCTTGTGCTCCTTCGCCAGTCTCATTTGCACTCTGTGTAACATTTTGAGCAAAGGCGTTTGTTCCTACTGTTGCCACAAAGAGGGTAAATGTCGCAAGTATTGTTAATAATATTGTTTTATTCATTAAATTTTAGTAAATATAATAGTTTTTAAACCATATACATAGTAATTGCTTACATCACATACCAACCAATATCTAGTAACTATGGTAAATGCTATCAAGTCTACCAATATTTATACATTATTTTGACTCGATGGCCTAAATTGTTTCCAAAGATTGTTTATTTATTTTTGTTACTTTAGTTTCGCATACGTATTCTCAATAATAAATATTCACTATATAAGGTAAATTAAAAGAACAAATTTGGCACGTAAGCTAAATCAGTTAAGTGTCTCATATAAGATGGAATCTACTATAACTTTTAGGGCCCAAATCGCACATGGTTTCTCATCCTTTGTGAATTAATCGGTAGTGTTACCTTGAATTAAACCATATTTAGGAAGGGATTAATAAATATTCCTATATGGCTTCATAAAACTAAACTCACAATTACAGTATTCTTAATTGGGCGAATCTAAAATATTTCTTTAAATATTCTGGCTACTGCGTCAGTATATAGTCTTTTTATAGTTATTTGAACCAAAGTAAATATGAGTAATATAGATTTTTCAGAACTGATTGTCTCAAAAAAGGGTGTAATTCTATCCAACAGACAAGTAGTAGGGAATATAATTGGGGAAAGAGGTGACTCCATCATAGTAGAAAAGGATAGTGCAAGTGACAATATTTATCTAGTACCTAAATCTAAAGTCGAAGCTTACGATGGTGCACAATTGATATTAAAGGCTAACGATTCTGAGCTTAGAACATTTGAACAAAAAAGGGAATCTCATGGGGATTCAGTTTTAGATACGATCACAGATAAGCTGGGCGATGTCAAAGACAAAGTTGTCGACACAACAAAGGATGTTGCAGGCAAAGCAAAAGACAAAATAGATTGAACATCCTTTTTGTCTAACTCAATCACTTTACCATTTAATCTATCTCCCATGTTCTAAAAAAATAATTACCCTGTGTTTTATTATATGTGGTAATGTAATTAACAGCTTTTGCTGGCAAAAGAAAAGAAAGTCTCAGTAACAATATTAGAGATAAATCTTGCTGCTAACGATAGTCATATTAGGTCTACCCCCTAATTTGAGAGAAATCCGTAGCGATTCTAGTCAAAGGCTTAGACGTTAATCAAAAAAAATCAATACTTTGGTATTTTTGCTTCAAACGTAAAAGTTGTACAAATAGATGGTTGTAGAAACTTCTCGGGTAGTTCTTGAATTATTCGGTTTGTCGCTTTCCATCCTGTACAATGACAAGGTACTAAATATTCTGGGTTTATTTTTTTTAATTCTCTCAATGTAGGTTCTATGGCATTTTCATATATTCCGCCTCCAGTTAGATGAAAACCACCTACAACTGCAAATACCCTGTCAACCCCTGTAAGTATCTTAGCATAATTAATTGTATTAATAATTCCTGCATGTGCACAACCGCTGATAATTACTAAACCTTTGTCTCTGATATTCGCAACAATAGCTTGATCATCATTTACTAAGGGATCAGGAACAAGATTACCACTTATAGGATCTTCCTTATACTGAAAAGGAAATCCTGTTTCAAATGTGGTATGTCGGGGAATTTGACCAGTAACTAACAACTCTGGTGAAGGGTTTTCACTTTCATTGGCTGACTGTCTCTGATAATCTGTTATCTTCTTCTCAGATAACAGACTGGGACCCTTCTTCAAAAATAGATTTACTTCCTTATTTCGTAAATTCTCTCTATTTAGAAACGGTAATTTTGCTTTATCCCTCCCATCAGAAAATACTATCCATCTTTTCAAAAATGCGTCAGGGTGACATATCATTTTGATCGGTTTGTTTATTCTTTCTAGTACGGACAAGAGGCCAGTAAAGTGATCAAAATGTCCATGACTTAACACTATGTAGTGAATTGAATTAAAGTTTATCTTCAAAATATCTGCATTGTGTAAAACTCCATTTTCACTGGTTCCACAATCAAAAAGAATAACGTTTTTATTGTGAGTATCAACAACTTTTTGATGATCCTTTCCACCTTTACATGTAGCGCTTATCAAACATGAAAAACCATGCTCTGCTATTGGCGGGGGAAAAGGAAGAAATTGATCGTCTTTTATCATTGGAGGACGATTTGCGGGATATAATGAAGGTAACAATCTGTCAGTATAATTATCCGTCAATAATGTAATCTCTATGCTATCTATCGGGGATAACACTATGATTATGAAACGGTTCTCATGAAATAAAGCTTTTCATTACTTTCTCTCTATATGAATGGAGGATGAGTTCACCGTGCTTGAACATCAACTATTTGTTTTAAATTTGACCCCAAAAGTCAATTATAAGTCATCTAGAACTGCTTTATATAAAATGTCATTCAAATACCTGTCGGCTGCATATTTTTTTCTGAATTCAAAATTGCGAATCAAAATTAAATATCCCACGAATAAAATCAAACCTACATTTTATTTCGATATTTTGCCTTTCTCACCTACATACCAAATACTTTTACTAATGATTCATATTAATATTCAAAAAAGCAAAATACAAGTTTTTGACATATAATTGCTAATATGACGTGGATAAAAGTATGTGACCTAAATTCATTAGATAACAACAATATAGTCTCGTTTGATCATGATAGTAAGGAAATCATGGTGGTCAAAGCCGGTGATAGTATTTACGCAACCGATAGAATATGCACCCATGCATACGCTGATTTATCTGGTGGAATTTTAAATGAAGGTGAAAAAACTCTTACTTGTCCTTTGCACTTGTCCGCATTTAATTTAAATGATGGTATACCTCAGAACCCTCCTGCAGAAATGCCATTGTCTACATACAAGACTAAAATTGAGGATAATGATGTTTTGGTTTTGTTTGATTAATCTTCAAAAAATTGGGATATCAAAGATGTATTTACAAAAACATTCAAAAAGTGGGTAAGAAATTTAATACTGAATTTCTAATGAATCAATGAATGGATTAGTAGATTGATCGGTTGATTGATTGGCATAATGTTTTCTTTGGTTGCTAAATCCATCACAAATCTATTTAATATTCACTAGTAGGACGAAACGGCAGATTATTTTCCAATTTCTTTCTTCATGCTTCTTGCCCTTTAATAGCCAATATTTGATTAGTTTTAACAATCTATACCGGATACAGTAAATGCAGTCAATTCTTTTAGAAAGTATATCAACTTAAATTTTTACTCACTCTTTATCCTTTCTTTGTTTTGCTTTATCAAACATTTGTTTAGCAAACGCACCTACGAACGCTCCTGCAAAAATACCAATGAATTGTCCATATGTAGCCCAAAAGTCTTTAAATTGATCACCTATACCCTTTGGGGGGATAACTGTTACTGTCAAATTAATTGGCTTTGTTAAATAACCAACTGTTGGATACTTTACAGATAATTCAAATTTAGGATCT
Source organism: Candidatus Nitrosocosmicus sp. (assembly GCA_035276505.1). Taxonomy (GTDB): domain Archaea; phylum Thermoproteota; class Nitrososphaeria; order Nitrososphaerales; family Nitrososphaeraceae; genus Nitrosocosmicus. Next base: position 9,556 of record DATELO010000242.1, on the reverse strand, counting down.
ACCGTTCCGCCTATAGGTGCAGTAAATGTTGGTTTTGTGGTTGTAGCCATCGATGGCTCTCTTATTGTTACAATTAGAGGTATTGTATAAATCCCAAGAGGAGTTTGCTTAGGTACGCCTATTTTTATCAAAGGTGGTTGATTTCTTTGTATATGCACATCAAATTCACTTGAGTTAAAAGAAGAGCCAACGATATAGTCGTTATATTTACTATTAAAATTATTAGTAACTCCCAATGTTATATTAATAACGTCATTAGAAAAGCCAGAAGTCGACTTTATTCTGGCTGGAATCATCTGCTCCTCCCCCTGCCTTATTGTTATATCGCTTGGAGAGGTGGATATTTCTAAGCTAGGTGGTGGTATAGTCACCCAGTTGGTAAATTGTCTGACTTCGTTAGACCCAAGTGATTCTGCAGAATAAAATAGCAAATTATATTCGCTAGGGGAGCTTATTGAGCTTAGATCCAAATTCAGATTTATATAACCTGGGCCCACTGGTGATTCAGCAAGAGAAATAGTAAGGTTTGATTTAGAGCCTACTAACTTGTAGCCTCCAGTTGAGGATAATTGGTAAAGATAGACGTTTAATTTGCCTTCAGACAACTCCGCATAAAAGTCATAGTCTGCACCATTGTAACCAGTTTTGGTATTTGCATCCGCATCAATCAATATCCCATAGCTTAACTTTGCAGAAGATTGATTATAGTACGGATCAGAAGCACTATAGATTTCATCATAAGCAGCTGAGGAATTGCTGAAACCCGAATATAACCAAAAAGTAGTGTTTAAAGTTTTACCATCACTAATATAATTGACGGATAGAATATCAGTATAGCTTGTTTTTAAACCCTCTGTACTATTTCCGTAAGTTTGCACCCATTGGCGATTTTCATTTATAAGCTCTTGAAGTTCAAATGATGGAGATGAAGCCATGGAAACTTTGAAGGTAGAATCATTACTCAAAAGTGAGAAAATAAGGATAATTGAAACCGCAGAAATGTAATTCAAAAGATTGTAAAAATTAAACTGTGATTACCCCTAATTCTCTAATGGAGTTATTGAGAACTAAAAACTTTTTCTTATTAGGGCACTATATATTATCAACTCTCGCTGTCATAAGTAGAATATGATCTACAAGTAAGGAAATTTGGAATCAAAACTAGAAAATAAAGAAAATATTGAATATCTAATCAAAATTAGAGTCATTTTTATAATACTCTAAGATTCTTTCAGTGTCGTTATCCTCTTGACTACCTTTAGGCAAATCTGCGCTAGGTGTCACTAAATTAGATCTAATAAAATCCATCGGAGTTATAATTCCGACGGGCTTTAACATATCTTTATCCTCAGCCATATCGTTCTCATTCTCATTTCCGGCCTGAGTAGATTTAGTAGAAACCACAAGCAGGTGTCTCACCTTGTTTTTTAACATTAAATCTGCTGCTTCTAAAGTAGATACCTCTGCATCGACTTTAATAAGAGGAAATGACATTACCTTGCTGGCTAATAATTGAGTGCTATTTTTATCAGTAACACATACCTTTCTCGCCAGATCTCTTTCAGTAACAATTCCAAGGGGGATACCATATCTATCATCCATTACCAAGACAGAACTAACTTGTTTATCTCTCATCTTTATTGCCACATCATAAGCAGACGAGGAGGATCCAATTGTTTCAAGTTTTTTGGTCATTATTTCACTAACTTTGGTTGTTCTGTGGATAGGCATTTAATAATTATGAATGAGGGTTTCAAAGTATAAATACATTAATTCATATTCTATTTTTAAAATGATTTATACTTTGATTGTTTCTGCTTACTAACTGATTCATAAATCAAAACTCATTTTAAAAATAAAGGAACATGTGTTTGACTAATCCTTGATTTCAAAATTATAATGAGGGCTTAGAATGAGTCAAATCCTCCTGTATCCATACCGCCACCAGCACCCATATCGCTAAAACCACCCGTGTCGCCGGTGTCTGATGCACCTGCATCTGATGCTGCCCCTGAATCCTCAGCTCCTGATGCTCCTGATTCATCTACTTGCCCTTCAGTCTGAGCACTTTCTGCAGGGTTCATTGCCATTCCCATAAAAGACATCATACCTGCAAACATTACCATGCTCATCAATCCTGAAAACAACATCATGGGCATCCACATCCTGTTGTCATCCATGTAACTTTGCATTTGTCCTCTGTCTCCGCTTTGATAAAGTTGTTGAAGCCGCTGAGATTTATATGATAGTTCTTCCTTTTTGCTTTCTAAAACCCTGGATCCAGTTTCAGATATAAACAACTCAATTTTCTTGTTGCCAAAAAACCCTCGTTTTTCATTGGCATTTATTAATTTTTGAGCCCTTAAATCATTAACAATTAATTCGACTTCATCTTTTGATATTTTGGTAACTTTTGCAATACTATCAATCTTCTTCATGCCTCTCGCAATAGCATCTAAAACCATAAAATGCTTTGGACTTTCATTAAATTCTCTTCCCGATGACATAATATATTTGGACATTGAAAATATTTAAACGATAACTTCAATATGATTAAATCTAGTAATTTTACTAATTTTTCATCAAGATTATTTAAATTATCATATTTTAATATGCAAGTTTCATATAATATTTTACACGAGGGCAGACTCTCGTCCCCTAAGATTTGTGAAACTTAAATTTCACCTGTGGCAAGCAGTATCAAACTTGTTAAACTTACTCTTTTTTTTAGATAATAGAGCCTCTTTTTTAATTAATGTAAAGTAAAACCTTGTTCTTGAAAATATTGCCCCAAACAACTATCCTAGTTACCTAAGAAGTAATCACTTACTTTTATCCCTGCTAATAATCCTTTGATAAAGTTGATTAATGAATTCCATCAAGTTTCCATCTGACTCTATCTCATTTTTTCTCATAAAATAATAAAGTTCTTCAGTTGATGCATGATGATCTATTCCTATATTTTTCGCAATTTCAAGTGAAATCATGGTCAAGAGCAATTTTCGTAAAACGATATCTGGTCCATAACTAATTAGATCTGAATGTAATTCTGCTAATGTATTCTTGAAATTTGAGAAAATATACTTATCCTTTGCCTCCCGTGTTCTTAATGCGAATACTGTTCCCATCATTCTCTTTTTCAGATGTACATATTCTACCATCTCTATAAAAGAAAAATCAAGATCAGGATTTGAAAGCAGTATCTCTGACAACAAATCTGATGCTTCTTGTTCAGTTAATTTCATTTCCTTGGATAACGTAAAAAGCACATGACATGCAGCACACCCATTTTCTTTGATCGCATATGGATTTTCATTTATATCTTTGATCGTTTTGGAGATTATAGTAGTAGCGATTTCTTCTTTCATCTATATGTTATTCTAGGTGCATAGCTTAAAAAAATTAATACACTAAAGATCGATTGGTACAATATTAAAATAAGCAAATATTGGATAGAAGATTGAATTTTTTCTAAATTTATCATAATGAGCATTAATTATCCCTTCATTTATTGTATAAAATAGCTTGTAGTACAGAGTAATAATCGTTAGTCTCAATTTATTGTTTCATGATTCGGCCAAATGTTTTTAATAGATTAATTATTAAACGGGGTAACATTATGCATGTAAAAAACCATTGAAATGCATTAATGTCCACTTTAGTTATTTGTCATCTATTTATATTTTTTTACATAACACTTGTTATGAGCAATAACAATACTATAGATTGGACTGATGTTATCAAGAAGGAAGCAAGAGGAATAAATGATGCTGACCTGGGAGAAGTACAAGAGGTTCACCAAGATAATGTTGTAACTAAAGCCGGTGTTGTCGATAAAGAAGTATATTCTATTCCTAAGAATCTCGCTGAACGATATGATGGACATAACTTGTGGTTTAAGGTAACTAAAGAAGAAGCAGAGACTCTCTACAAGATCAAAGATTAGTCACGTTCTTTAGGAATGAGAGGCCATCAAGTTATATTATTGTTGATATAAATAGAGACAGGCCAGCCTTGGTAGTAAATCTTTGATTATAATTCATAAAGTCTTTTTTATATTACATTTAGGGATACGTTGTAAATAGTATGTCTCTATAATCTTTTAAATGGTATCTAAAAAAGGTAACCCGAAGGAAGATAAAAAAGTTCCAGTAAAATCCGATAAGGCAGTAAAATCCGATAAGGCAGTAAAACCTGCAAAGGTAGCAAAGAAAAAAGTAGCAAGTAAAACTACAAAGACAGCTTCAACCACCAAAAAGGCTACTAAAAAGAAATAAAAAAAGAATCATCGTAGATCTGTAATCCATTCCTTGAACAAAGATATAAGAATGGTTTTATAGAATTTTTTTTATACGTGAATATTTACGATTTATAGAAACTCTAATTATCAATATTCAAATGCCATTTGAAGCCTATTGAATAATTATTTGCTAGGTTGGCATTTCATTGGCATGATTCATTAGGTTAAACTGTCCAATTACATATTTTACAAGCCGTTTTTGATAGATTCAGACGTTAGTTTATTAATTAGGCTAAAAACTCTTCTCTGCCCTTTCCTTTAATGCCTCATTCATTGATATGAAGCTGCTATACATATCCTTGTCCAAACGATTTCCTACCAAGTGCACCAAGAGTCCAGTAAAAATTTCTTTGTGAATGAACCGGATTTGACTACTTTCAATTGGTTCCAAAATAAATATTCTCTCTCCATTGAATATTCCGGGTATGGTTGATTTTCCAAACCATCGTAGTTCTTTGAAAGGTTCCAGCTTTGTAATTTTTGGCTGATAAGTTCTACTTTTACCGGCAGAAGTATGCAAATGTATCTTAATTTTCGTTCCAAGAGATGGAATTCCTTCTATTTTACGTATAAACGGATTCCATAATTCAAAATTCTTAAAATCAGTGAGTAACTCCCATACCTTTTCGAGTGGTGCTTGAATGTCTATTTCAGTGCGAATTTCTTTCAATATGTAGTCTCTATAGTGGCTTATCGTTTATGGATTCCTCAAAATGCTTTCAGTTTTGAAGCCAATCAAATTCACAATTTTTTTAAGTGTCACTGAAAAATATATTACGTACTTTAGCCTTTACATCGTTAGGCATATTAGGATCTTCAATTATCATATGTAAACTGTCTCTGCTAATGCAAAGTCCGTTCTTGTTAATTCGATAGAACCAATTGATATTCTCATTATTTATTTTGACTGTTTGTTTACTGCAGCCTGTCATGCCGCAAATATCTAACTCTTCTTTGCTAAAGCAAATGTGTTTGTTTGAACATTCGTAAATCATGTATATTAAATATCAAAATATTGAAAAATAATAAACTTGATTGATGTGTCTACACTAAATGTTGTTCATCAGACGAGAATTAGAAAATTTTAGAAACTTATCTGTAAGCGACTGATTCAAATTTTTTCCGCTTTCATAGCCTGCAATAGTTAAGTCGAGACCTTGAAAATCAGTTGACTATCTTTACAGTTTTCAAAGTACTCCATTACATAAGAACAAAAAAATTAAGATTGGAAAATGCTACTGGATTGCTTTATCTTCAGTTAATAATTGTTTTCCACAATCCAAACAATACTTCATAGGCACTCTATATATGACACCCTTTTCATCAGAAATTTCCATGAATACATTAGTGCATGAGCTAAGAATAGTCATATCACTTAAAGTTATTATGTCTCCCTTAGGATCGGTTACATAAACATATTCTCTTTTACATAATTCTAATAAATTTTTACAATCTTCATGCATGTCACCTTTATAATTTTGTTATGTTTATACCTTTTTGTAAGTGACCTTTCTGATAATACTCATGGCCTCGATTAACATGCTGCATGAATAGTAATGGCTGGGATAATAGTACAAATCATTTTTCTTTATTAATCCAGTTCACCAAGAAATGAGGTTATTTTCTAAAGGGACTTTACCTATAATCCTCATTTCTTTGGTATATATACGGAAATTCAAATGCTAATACCGTATGTAGGTAATCTTTTATTACATTGTATAAATGAGATATTTAGATTTCTTACTAAACAATATAGAAATTATGTTTGGACCTAAAAGTTACTGCAATATATTGTATTTAAGTAGAGAGTTGACATAATAGTTAAAAGCAATCAAGCACTTTTTATGGCTAATGAAACAACTTAACTTGATTTCATTTTTAATTTTATTTATACTGTCAATTAGCCTGTTGATGATCATAATCTCGGTACCAACTCCTATAGTCAGAGCTCAAGAAATTACAGGTATATCGGTCATGACTGGGGTAAGCTTTGATAACAGCAGCAATACATATTCTTCTACTATTTCATCAGTTACTGACTATCCAATAGAAAATAAGACTGTCAGTTATTTTGACAACTCGACGGGCTTTTTAGTTTATCCTTCTTTAAACCAATCCGGTGAAAAACAAAAGCTACCTGCAGTGGTATTAATCCATGAAAATAAAGGACTAAATGATTACATTAAAGAGTCCGCTAACTTGCTTGCACGAAATGGCTATGTAGTTTTGGCCGCAGACCTTTTCAAAGGTGAGGTTACCACCGACCAGGATCGATCACGTGAACTAACAACTTCAATTAGAGAAAATCCTGATATGGCAATTAATAATTTGAAAGCTGCTGTTGTATACTTGCAAACCCTCGATAACGTTAATCCCTCTGAAATAGCATCCTTGGGATGGTGCTTAGGAGGACAGCAATCACTAATGTTGGCTATAAATAGCAAGGACAATCCACTTGCGGCTACAGTGATATATTATGGTAGATTATCAAATGATACACAAGCCCTTTCAAATATATCTTGGCCTATTTTAGGAATATTTGGCGATCAGGACCAATCAATCTCAGTAGACTCTGTCAATCAATTTCAAAAAACACTAAATGAGACCGGAATAGAAAATGAAATTTATATTTATCCAAATGTTGGCCACGCTTTTGCAAACCCCTCAAACGATAATTATGCCTCCAATGAAACTGCAGACGCGTGGAAAAAGACTCTGGGCTTTTTAGACAAATATTTAAAATCATAGTTTAGACCCATCATCAAGACAGATTTTTTTAGAGTATCTGAACTCGGATTTTATTTTAGTCATCAAACCATCTACCAAAAGGATAATTGGTAATTTTGATTTTTCTTTGTTATTTCAGAAAAATGACCAATAGAATTTCTATACCTTGTTTCTAGGATTTTGTATCATGTCGATCACCAATGCTGCGGTCCAGGAGAAATCTTTGCCGCCAAGTCCTTTACCAGTAAATGGATCATAATACTCTCTTACTCCATGTCTTTGAACCAGCTCAAATATTCCTTCTCTTATTACTTCCGCCTCCTTTGTATATCCGTAATCCAATAATCCTAGCCAAAACAACCAGTTCATATTTATCCATACCGGTCCTCGCCAGTATGTTAATGGGCTAAAATATTCTGCTTGTAGTCCAGTACTTGGAAGTGCTGGTTCATGACAATATTTACCTGGTCCACAATGATAAGAATGTCTTAGCCATTTGACCATTGTTTCAGCTTCATTTTGTAAAAGAAGTCCAGTTGATAGTGGCATGAGGGATGAAACTGTTTTAGATTTAATCCAGTCATTTGCTATTAAATCGTAATCTAAAAACAAACTGAGTTCATCTTTTCCCATCTTAGAATAATACGGGGGCAAAAAATATCGGTAATAATTGCGCTCTGTTTTTGCTAGCCATCCCAGGATTTCTCTTCTGAATTTACTATACTCGGTAATGGTTTCTTCATTCACATCATTGTAGTTCTTTGTACCTTGATTACCCTTTTTAAAATTGTCAGGACTTACTAAAATATCAATAATCTTTAACAGATACTTGTTGGCTATGTACAAAATACTACTAAACAATAAATCCTTAATTTTAAAGGGCATTTTTTCATACATTATTTTTTCGTCATAGTTATATTTTTTCATAATTTCAATCATGTAAATGAATTTGTTGTATTCTTCATCACTTGGTATAGTTTCAGAGGCGCCTTCTACGGCTACAACGTCTAGCCTTTTAAAGGCTGGTAATTCTGATTCTGTAAACGTAACCTTAGATAGGGGCAGATCCCAAATAGGAGAATCATCTTCACCTGACTCCCATGGATGTAAAATAGTAACAAGGCCTGACTCTTCAGGATCCCTGTCTGTCAATAAGTACCTATGAAAGTTCATTAATTTTGGAATAATATTCTGTAAAAAAAACTTGGTTTTTGCTTTGTCGGTAGAGTTAACATGTATATAGTAACAAGAAATTGCATGTACAGGAGGTTGGGTCATTCCAGATGTACCAATATGAGTAGGAGCGTTTGGTGACCTGGTTATTTCGTAAAAATCTGCAGCAGGAAAATAAGTTTTTTCGTTATTATTAAATACGATATGTGGGACCATCCCGTTTTTCCATTGTGCATCAAACAAAAATTGGATTTCTTGAATTGCCCTGTCTGTCTTGCCATAAGAATTTCCTAGTGCAATAAAAGCAGCATCCCAGCTCCATTGATGTGGATACAATGTAGCAGCAGGTATGGTGAACGATCCATTCCAGTTTTTATCTAATACATCTTCACACTTTAGCAATAGCTTTTTTAGATCTGTCAACCTACGATCTGCTTTTGCTTTCTCCGTATTAAATGATCTATTGCTATTTTCTACTTATTTGAATCCTTAGGAAAAATGTGATTTGAATCATGACTGTGGTCAAGCCCAAATGAAGGATAAAGTGTCATCCCACCATCGACAACGAAGGTGCTTCCAGTAATGTAAGATGCTTTTGACGAAGCTAGAAAATCTACTACGTCTGCTACCTCTTGTGCCTTTCCTATTCTGCCTATAGGTATTTTTTTCAAAGTTTCTTCAAGTTCTAATGTATCTGTGCGTAGACTCATATTCATATCTGTATCAATCGCACCGGGTGCTACAATATTTACCCTGATTTTGTCAGTCGCTAATTCTAAAGCCATGGTCTTTGTCATCATGTCTATTCCTCCTTTAGAAGTTGCATATGGTACATAATGTGGTTTGGGAATGATTTGATGAACTGAAGAGATATTGATAATACATCCTCCGACTGGGTCAATTTGGGTCTTCATTTGTTTGACTGCCTCTCTACTGCAGACAAAAGGACCTGTAAGATCTACTGAAATTATGTTATACCAGTCTTGAAGGGTCGTCTCTGTTAACGGAATGTCTTTTTGTATACCTGCATTATTAACAAGCACATCGATTCTATGGAACTTGGTTACTGTTTCTTCAATCAACCTAATGCAATCAGCTTCTTTTGAGACATCTCCAACAATTGCTACCGAATCGCACTCAGTTGTGTTTTTGATCTCTTTAACTACTTGTTCTGCCTCTTCTAGTTTTCTTGCATTTATCACAAGTGCTGAATATTCTTTTGATCTTGCAAATGTGAGAGCGATTGCCTTTCCAATGCCTTTGCTAGAACCTGTTATGACGGCCACTTTATTGCTTGACAATTTAGACTTTGTATTGACATACCTGTTAATAATAATCATGTTCTATGTGTATGTG
>DATELO010000241.1:0-2734 GCA_035276505.1 Candidatus Nitrosocosmicus sp. | reverse complement strand
GTACAGATTAACCAAGATTAGTACAAATTAACATATTATTGATGTAATTAATTTTTAACCATAGCAGTATCTTCCTTTCAACAAAAGTTAAAATAATTAGATTTAAATTTTGATTTGTAGTGAAAACCATAGCTTTTCATTCATACAAAGGTGGAACAGGAAAAACTACCTTAGCAGTAAACCTTTCTGCACATTTGGCTTCGAAGGGCTATAATGTTTTACTTATTGATATGGATGTATATGCTCCTAGTTTATATGTATATTTTAATATTCAACCTAAAAAATGGATTAATGATTATTTAAATGAAAAAATTTCTTTTGCCGAATCCATTTATGATTTTACTCATATTTTGAAAGAATTTTCTTTAAAAGATAAAATAAATAACCAATATGGATCATTGCATGCTATATTTTCGAATCCATCAAAACAGGAGATTACCGATCTCGATTCATTTACCAGGAAAGAATTATCAAAATCACAATCATTAAAAAAAATGCTTTACATCAAAGAAACAAAAAATACTGAAACTGATTATGATTATATTATTTTGGATACTAGTCCTGGTATTAGATATTGGTCAATTAATTCTTTGGCAATATCTGATGAGATTATACTATCTTTAAAAATGGATAATATAGATATTGAGGGCACAAAACATATGGCTTTGGATGTGTATGGAGCTTTTACAAGTTATGGAAGTAAGTCTTACCTTCTATTGAATCGAGTAGCCGGATATTGTGAACCGTCACCTGATCTCAATACGCCAAGTTCAAATCATGAAATGAATTCTCCATTTAAGTCAATCCTTAATGAACAAATCGAAACAATCAAAAGTTTAGAGAGATTACTCAAAATGGATGTCATTGCATCAGTTCCGTGTTACTGTGATATACAATTTGAAAAACAAGAATACTTGACAGTATTGAGTAGTCCCAATCATCCATTTACTCGCAAAATCAATGAATTGTCTAATATGATTCAATAATAATAAATCTGCCGACCAAGCAAATAACCTATACAGGTTAAAAACAGAAAAGGAGAAATATCTATTTACTATAGCATCCTTATATGAAACATTTCCCGATTGAGGGTATAATAGGCAAATACATAAAATATCATGATATTGGTGTATATCTTATATATGGGCCCAAAGCTTCGGGAAAAACTCACTATTGCAATAACTTTCTCCTAAATGGTTTAAGAGATGGAGCGTTCTGTATTTGCATCAGCTCTTCTTTTATAGAAAATAGATACAAGAGTATTTATTTTTCTGAAGAAGAAAATTTAGATAATAAATTGAAAGTACTTAATCCATATGTTATGGATGGGTTAGGAAATGCTGAGCTGGATGATAGACAAGCATTGATAAAATTATTTGAAGAAATTAAAAAATTAGTAAACTCTCATTCGGGGCAACCCATATATCTATCATTAAGTTCCCTAACCAATTTTCTGGAAAACTTTAATCATCAAATTGTATTGAAGTTCGTTACTAGCTTGATCTTCTTTCTTAGAAGTCATGAAATAAATTCCGTTTTTACAATTGACAATGGAGATCCTGAATCCAAATTGTTTATTAATAAAATAGGTCATTTGTTTGATGGACTATTTGAAAGTAAATTACCTTCAAGTGGATCTTTACATATTAGATATATAAGGCTAGTTTCTATAAAAGGGAATAATAATTATAAATCTGATTGGATAAATTATATCCTGGATTCAGATAATGTTATTACTTCGATTGGAAGTGAAACTAGTTTAATTTGCAACTTATGTAAGGAACAGATTGGTGAATCACCTGTTTTCTATCAGGATCTTGCTTTTCATCGTGAACACTTAAAAACCTACATGAAATTAATCAGTTTTTATGGAAGTGCTAAAATCACTGAGTTTGGATCATCTGGAATATTACATGCTAATTTCTTTTTCATAGACATTGTCGGATTGTCAGATCCTTCTTTATCGGTTAAGAATCAAATAGAAAAAATTCAGAAATTAAATAATTTCATAAATTCATGTAATTCTTATAAGAAAGATAGAGACAAGAAAATCCTTCCTACCGGAGATGGTATGGCAATAGGATTCCTTACTGATCCAAAACTTCCTATCGAACTTAGCATAGAGTTGCATCGAAAACTTAGAATGCACAATTCCAATTCAACTAATCAATTTCTAATTCATGTACGCATAGGTATTGGTTCAGGTCACGTATTTGTTGTGAATGATTTAAACGATAATCAGAATTTATGGGGTCCTGGAATAATCCTTGCTCGAAGAGTAATGGATTTGGGAGATAGAGATCATATTTTGATCGAAGGGGGAATCGCAAAAGATCTTTTTAATCTCGATGATTCTTTTAAGAAAGAAATTCATTATTTAGGAGTCTATAACATAAAACATAATCAAAGTATTGAAGTATATTCTCTTTACAATGAATTTGCAGGCACATCTAAGATACCACAAAAATTTTTAGATACTTATCAATCGTAATAACCAAAAGAAGCCTTTTGGCAATAGAATGGTTAACAATATAGAATATCCTTAAATATCTATTATAGATACCAAAAATTTCCGAAGCTTTTCATGAAAAAGGACATGATGATGGCACAGTAATTTCATAAATACCCTGAATACTTTTATATCCATTTTTAGTATACCTTGTATGGCTGTTTTTCTTGATGTCCATAAAGTGCCATTTAAAGAAGAAAATCTCCAAGAGCTCATAAATGCTCC
>DATELO010000240.1:0-2542 GCA_035276505.1 Candidatus Nitrosocosmicus sp. | reverse complement strand
CTATTGCAATTGATGCTACAATGAATTTGTTTTTGTTTTTGTTGTGAATAATTGTTTTATTCATATCGTTGATACCATAGAAAAAATATATTGGATTTGCTAACTAGGTGCAATACTCTAATATTCTAGCAGGTTTAGAATAAGCATAGAGACGGGTAAACCATGAGAAAATTTAGACCCTCTCAGTAGTTATACAATATTTACTCCCAAAACAGTTCTTGAGACTATGGCTGAGTTCTCTTATATAATGAACACTTTAGACTATATTTTTATGATTTGTATTTTATGAATAAAATTTATTGATAAAAACTGATATCGGGCATTCAATAGTATTGGGTTTATTGATATGTTTAATACAAGGTATTCTTTTACATATTCATGGATTATGATCAGGTCTGTAAAAGCGTATTAGCACTAGATCCAAAGGTCCGCTTTGCGGGTATTTGTGATGAGACCGGTGAAACAAAGTATGGTGGCATGAGGGAAGGACTGACAAGCTTGCTATCACCTCAGGAATCACAAAAATCTAATCTTCAAGCCGTTGGACGTTGGGGTTTGAGAAAATCTCTTACAAGCAAAACAGGAAAGGGTGTTTATGCAATGACTGAATATGAAAAATTAAAAAGAATTACCATCCCTTTAGATGACGATCACCTATTAGTGGTTACTACTGAGGTAGACGCGGATCATGGTAACATTATTAACAATACATTGAAGCTTGTTAAACAATAAGAAAAAAAGAATCCTATAATTTTATTGGTAACTCAACTGACCATTGATAATAAATAACATGATACTAATAAGCAATATCATATAGAGATTGTTCGATAGACTAATACGTGGCTCCAAATTTCTCTACTTTTAAATCATTAATAGAAGAAGGTATACCTACTTAATATTCTCGAGGCACTGATTAAGGTTAACTTCTTCAGGGAATGAGCGAACTCTATTATTGTGTGATAATGATAATGACCGCTGTCTACCTTCTATTCAATATTGATCGCTATAAGCTTCGTGCTAGAATCGCTTTTTCTACCAAGTAAATTAAATAATGAAGGTGTAAAGCCTTGACCATCCTCAATATGTTTTCCAAATTACTAAAACATTAGGGTTATGTCGACATCGACTCTTTATCTGAATCACTATTGTGAGATAATTTTGGTCAGGATTGATTCCAGATTTTATAAATCTTTTTAAGCCATAAATCTTAATTCTAATCTTTGAGGGAAGGAAGTAACGATTCTGATAATCCAGTTAGGAAAGATAACGTAGATGACGAGGATAGAAGAGTTCTTGAAGATATAATCTACAATAAAAATAGTTCTTCTTCCAATGATACGGAAATTTTTGATCTAAAAACTTTAGTTCATTTAAGACAGGACAGACTATGGGGTGCAATAAAAGAACGATACAGATACAACACATCAATTAAGAGAGGACAGGAGTATCTCATAAGGCACGTAGATACCAAAGTACCACTGGTAGTGATGTACGCAGATTTGGTGGGATCTACTAAGATGAGTATGACATTACCTGTTGAAAAACTTGTGACTGTCATACGCGCGTTTTCTCATGAATTGTCTTCAGTCATTGAAAGTCTCAATGGGTATGTTCTAAAATACGCAGGTGACGCAATCATTGCATTCTTTCCATCAGGATTTAATAAATACTTGACTTGTGATAATGCCTATCGATGCGGAAAATCCATGATAAATATAATCCGGGATGGTATCAATCCAATACTGAGTAAACATGACTTTCCAAATTTATCCGTAAAGATTGGAATAGATGAAGGAGAGAATATAGTTTTTCAGTATGGGTATGATAAAAGCTCACAAGTTGATATTTTGGGTTATACGATGAATGTGACATCGAAAATTACGTCCATTACGTCACCTAACAAAATATCAGTTGGAGAGAATGTTTACAATCTATTACATCCGCAGATTCAAACAAATTTTAGACAAGTTGAATTTGATAACAACGAGTGGAAGTATATTGATATTAAATCAGGTAATCCTTACAAAGTTTATACTTTGAAGTAGTCTTTATAAAATGGCATAAAAAGATTAAATGATAACTGATATTCCTATCCAAACTATGCACCAAATTGATTTTTGCATAATTCAAACGTAATAAATGGTTTTTCTGTAATACTTTGGTATTTTGAACATAAAGATAAACGAACAAACAAGTTGACCAAAGACTGATTAACGAGAGTAAAAAAGAAACCAGGCTCGCCATCTTTATAATAAAATTGAATATATGGCAGTTGATTTGTCGCAGTACTCTGAAATGGAACGATAGTTCTTCCTTAGTCTGGTCATGTTTTAGCTTGTAAGTGGTCATATCCCCATAATAGCCACATTCACATTATGTTGAATAGTTTATGGTTCAACATTTTTTTGACTACTAACTTCTGTAAAATAGTTTATAGAATACTAATAGATATTACTACAAATTTCCAAAGTGGCGATTATACCAAAGATATATAAACACAAGAACGTTTAGATAGATGCCTTAGATATCAAAAACTTCACCG
>DATELO010000239.1:0-3564 GCA_035276505.1 Candidatus Nitrosocosmicus sp. | reverse complement strand
GATAATCTATTTAATTTGAATAAATAAAAAAAATAAAGAATTAAAAATTAAGTACTTTTTATTACTTTTCTAAAATGCTCTAGATTTTTGAAATTTCTTCTTCAAACGACTCTTCTGTATAGCCGTGAACTTCAATACCATGTTTCTTTGCATTTTCAATCAGTTCTTCTTCTGTTTCACCATACATTGTATGGGTACATACAGGGTCTCCCGCATCTTTACAATTAAGACTGTGTCATACATAGTAAGTATTTTACCTAAAATTAAGGATATCTTCTAAATTCCTTCTTTCGATGGAAAATAGAGGCAATGGAATTTTCTTATTTTTGAACAGCATCTGAATTGGATGTAGAACTATATTACTCCAGGGAATTTAATCCTAATGCACCAAGACTGTTACTAATTACGGGTCATAAGTTATTCTGCAAATATATTAATAATTTTCACCCTCTGTTGTAATTACAATTGAAACTGACTTAAATCTCAAAAATAATACACGTTGTTAAATTTGTGTTGTTATAGTACTTTGATGAAATGTATATATCTCACCTAAATAAGGTTGGTTTGACTAAGACCTTTGATTAAACAAAAATTAGATGGCGGTTTAGGCCAATGATATCTCTAGTTTACAGTAACAGCCCCTGACATCCATGGATGGATTACACACATGTAATAGTAATTCCCAGGATTCTCAAAAGTCACTGTGAAGGAGGTAATTGGCGGAGCACCTGGTGGAACTTGTCCCATTGGCCACATCCAACCAGAGTTGACATAACTTTCATCACCAGTAAAGGTATAGTTTGCGTTTGGAGGGAGATGAGTTACATTTGTTTTAGTGCTGTCCACTGCAACCGGAGCAGAGGACCTCAGGTTATCTACTATCACCAATTTGTTATTTGGATTAGAGTTATCAGGGATTATGGATGGTTCGACATTTGGCACTGGAATTGCAGGAGTTAATTCCGTGCTGTTTGGAATGCTAAAGGGAGCAAACAAAGGAGGAATCATATCTTTATACTTTACAAAGGAGACGGTGTGAGGTTCTGCAACTTGCATAGGATTGGTCCAAGTGATACTATCGCCGGCATTAATGGTTATATTTTGTGGAGTAAATTTATCCCAGTCTGTACCGTTTCCACCTGCGCTAGCAGTACTTGATGCAGCATTGGCTTCTCCTTGGTATGAAACTCCAAATACTACAAAAAGGGAAAAGACGAGCAACATTGCATTTACAGTTATTATTTTTGTTATCATCGTATTTTCAAATTGTAGGGAATTATATAAACCTATAGTCATTGTTAAGCTGAGTGATCCTTCTTATTGATATTGGGGATTTACATGAAGTTTTATTATATATTTTAGAACACAAACAAATATTGACTTAGTAGTTAGATCAAATACGATATAGCACTTTGCCTATCATTAGTAAAAAACAGAAATGACTTTTAATTATGTATTTTAAGCGGCTTTAACAATATGGATTATGCCTGAAGTTAGCAAAACAACTTTGAGTCCAAAAGACGTCGATATTTCTATCTCTGAAATAGGTGATGGGATTTACAGGATTTGTGGTTTGGTTGATACATATGGGATCACTTTTAATCAATTCTTAATCGATGATGAAAGTCCCACCTTAATCCATACTGGGCCAATGGGTATGTATCCAAAAATAGAGGAAAAAGTAAAGGAAGTGATTCCTTTAGACAAGCTTGAAAACGTTGCCTTCCTCCACTTTGAGAGTGATGAATGGGGTGGAATGGAATTTCTAAAAAGTCCTAATTCTAGACTGGTTTGCAGCGATCTAAGTTCCAAATTGAATCTCACAGGTTGGTATAATGTTCCAGTAGATCATGTTTCTTTTTGGGATGGCGAAGTCCTTAAAACGGGTAAAAAATCATTAAGGTTTATTATGACTCCTCACGTTCACCATTGGGATAGTATGATGATCTTTGAAGAAAACACCAAGTCTCTCTTTACTTCTGATTTGTTTATTCAGCCTGGTATGAACAAGCCAGTAATGTCAGACGATTTGTCAGAACAAATGATTGCTCTCTACAGAGGTGGGGGTATATTCGCAAGTGAGATTCCTGTGCGACATACTACCAAGAGGCTTATAGGGCTTGATCCAAATATGGTGTATCCAATGCATGGATCATGTATTGATAAATCTATGTTCGGAAAATATGCAGATGCCATAATGAACAACGATTTTGCTTACACCAACATGCTCCTTGGTCAAAAATTAGAATATGATGTTACATGACAAGTCACCCTATATAATTTTGATAAATTACACATAATATTGTCTTATTACTTACACTTGCTATTACTTCAATCTATAAACGACGGAGTGGCTTGAGATTAGATTCAATCTTGAACCGTATCCCCACGCGCCCAAACTAAACGATATGTAATTTGGTAATACGCCTTTGATTTTTCGAGATTAGAAACTCTAATGTCAAATGAACTCGTATTAAAATTCTAAAACAAATACAATAAATTTGTGGTGTTGAAGTAGAGATATTCGTCATTGACTAATTCAAATGATGCACAACCCTGCTCTTGCACACACCATTTACAGTTTACACTGCACAACGAATTGAGACACAAGTTGGTCTCCTAGGCTGGAGATCCAGACAATTAGATATCCCGCCTTATAATTAATCTAATCATAAAGGAATCATCTGATGAACTTAAAGTCTATATACTTCTGCTATCAATAATGACATATAATTGAAAAGAACTCCTTTAATCTTCATTATCATTATAATAATAACAACTACATTCCTTGGGGCATTAGTTCAACCTTCAATCGTAACTGCTCAATCAGATGAATCTCTACCCGTACTTTTGATTCATGGTTATCATTCAGGTCCTGAAGTGTGGACACACTGGATAGATCAACTACACCAGGACGGCTTTATTGCTGAGGCTGTATATTTTGAGAGTGATGACGATTGTGGTAGCTCTGAAGCACATGCTTCTGAATTAGGCGAAATTATAGAACAATTCAAAGTTATGACAGATTCTGATAAAATAAACATTGTTGCTCATAGTAAAGGGGGTTTAGATGCGAGATGGTATTTAGCTAATGACCTTTTCATTGACGACGTTGAAAAGCTAATTATGATTGGAACTCCAAATCATGGTTCTCCTCTAGCAATTGGCTCCCTGTATGTTCCACCATTCATCTATCCTCTTTGGCAGGATTTTGTATGCTGGCCAGCAGTTTATGACTTAATACCTGGATCCAAAGCCACCAAGGCTCCCATAAATGATAATACTTTGTACTATACCATTGCCGGAGATTGGTCTCCATCATATTATTACTATCCAAATTTCTTTTATCCTCCTTCTGATCCATCTTGCCCTCAGTTAGATTGGTTACCGCTTGAAAGGTGGGGTAATATAGCTATATCAGCATCGGATGATGGAATAGTACCTTTATGGAGTGCAGCACCGAATGAATTCATAAACATAGAAAATACGGATAATTGTCATACCAATCTTTTTACTTTTGAAGAATACGAGTTGGTTAAAGATACCCTAGCATCTTAACAACAT
>DATELO010000238.1:0-3484 GCA_035276505.1 Candidatus Nitrosocosmicus sp. | reverse complement strand
ACACGGTTGGATATCTTTTCGCAATTAATTCCTATAAAGGCTTCCCGATTTACTAGGAAAGATTTGGTCAAGGAAAATATGGAATGCAGAAGGTTACTAAATTAGAGGCTAATTTTATGTCCTCTTGTAAAGGGCTACCTAAAATTTGAGTCCCAGCAGCTAAGACATATACCCGTTGTATTGGCTGTTGGAATGTCTCCTTCTCCTCGGGTAATGCTATTTCCAGTCATGTTTAGGCTTGACGGCTCGGTCGATTGTATATCACCTTGTGCTATAACACTACCTGTCAAAACAGTCGCTGATGCAAATCCAGCAATTGGATCCACGATAATGATATAAAATAATCTATTCATTATGATTTAATGATGTAAGCAATCAAGATAAAAGATTTCTCTATTTTCAAATAATTTGTTATGTTCACAATACCTTGAAACGAGATGAGATGGCTAATTAGGAAAACATCTCTCAACAAATTTGATTACCGTTAATTCAGAGATTACTAATGACTCAGAGAACTAATATATCATCATAGTTATTAGGAAAACAGTCATGCGTAGCTCCATCATTATGGAATTAAATCTTAAAATGGCCCAGATTAATTTTATGATAGTATTGGTATCATTTATGATATCATCATCATTTTTGTGGTTTGATAATTTGGTATCTGGACAACCAGTAGATTATCCAACTAAGGGTAATTTATCAGAATCAGAATCATCAATCCCTGACATATTTGATAGAGTTAAAACTTCTGTAGTGCAGATATCACCTCCATTTAACCTGACAAATTCTTCACTACTAGGTTCAGGCTTTGTGTTTGACAAATATGGACACATAATCACAAATAGCCATGTTATAGAAAATGCATCAACTGCTACTGTGACCTTTATAGATGAGAAACAATATGATGCCGTGGTAATCGGAAAGGATATTGTAAATGATATTGCGGTACTGAAATTACCGGGTGATATAACCGAACCGGTAGTGCCGCTGGAATTTGGAAATTCCTCTGCTGCAAGGATAGGAGAAAGAATATTTACTGTAGGAAATCCGTATGGATTCGCAAACACCTTGACAGGTGGTTTTATCAGTCAGGTCGGCCGATTGATTTTGGAAAGCGGCTCAATCGCACCTTTTCCACATTCTGATATGCTTCAGACAGATGCACTAATAAATCCCGGTAACTCTGGCGGACCCCTTGTTAACTTGCAAGGTCTTGTGATAGGTATGACCACTGCAAACATCGACTCTCCACATGGAGGAGCTACCGGTCTTGGATTTGCGATTCCGTCAAAAACGTTATTACGAGAAGTACCAATCCTGATAGAGAACGGAACCTATAGTCATCCTTGGCTTGGAATCTCAGCTCACAATCTAAATTCCGAAATTAACAAGAAGATTGGTCTTCTATCTAACTTTAAGGGAGTTCTTGTTGATTCTGTTGTAAAGGATGGACCGGCCTACAAAGCAGGGATTCAAGGTAGTGATATCTTACCTCATGGTGATATCATAACAGCACTGGATGGCAATCCCATAAACAATATACGTGATTTATCATCTTTCATCGAAAATAATAAAAGAGCAGGACAGGAAATAGTTATTTCGGTATATAGAAACAATCAAGCGATGGCCCTTATAGGAACTTTAGAAGACAGACCTTTATCGGTATACACCTCACCCTATATTACATCACAAACACCAATATTCTAAAGTGCTGAGATCTCACTACAACCGCAGGCAAATGAAATAATTACAAAGAGGATAAAGTTCTTACTGGATGAGTTGAGTGATGATTTAGATGTTGGAGAATATATCGATGTGTTACAATTTGTCCTGAAACTGCCCTATACGAGATCATTACCTAGATTAATATCTGTATATTCTAAAAATATTTTTTAGGGAAAATTTTTGAACGAGACTATCTATCGATATTCTCAAAATGGGATATTTGATAACCAAAAAACATACTACAAGAAATAGCCCAAGATAAGTTCAAAGATCAAAATTAAAGTTAGGGATAATCTAGCAGGCCAAATAGTTGATTATCTTAACTTACGGGTACTTCGACTGGGTTATCTTTACCTAAATTCTTACTGCTATTATCAACAACAGGATTAGCTGAGGTGATATTGTCTAGCCCTGTCGTATTAGAAATTGGCAATCCTGAGGGATTAGCAATTACTTCCTCCGAGGAACTTCCACCATAAGCGGTTGCATATACTTCTTGTTGGATCACATCAAGTGAATTAGTCGTCACAGCTAGTCCCAGGCCAAAGATTAGTGGAATCAAATAAAATACCTTATTCATGTTCTCTAATTTGACTGGATGCATAAATATATTCCTGTTGTGAATCGGTTAATCACATCCAACTTGCCTCGATATTTTTAATAATTACCATAACAATTGAACCTACCTGTTGAACTAAACTTGGTGCTCTCAGCTTGGAATTTGAATCCTATTCCACACGCTCCTATCAATTTAACCTTAAATTCTATTCAACCTTGAACCGTATCCCATGGAGGAAACATACTACGATTAAAGAATATCTAAATTTACATTGCATCAATACTAAGAGAACATAGATGACGTAGGAGTACGGTTAGATTAAAGTAGAAGTCAGTCAATTTATCAATAAATTATATGTAGTGGTTTGATTCCAACCAATTGGTCCATTGTATTCATTGCCACCTGTTCCATTTGAAAATGCTTTATAATCTATTTCTCCTTTTACCTTCAACTCGTACTTACCTGGCGGCAGTGGCTTTATAAAAAGCCAATTTCCATCCGCTACAGCTTGTGTTGTCTGAGCAGTCAAATTCAATATGTTATTTTGAGGCAACGTAAAGTTAAACAAATCTGTTTGAATACGATACTCGTATATATTGGGTATAGTGATATTGTTTAGGGAAGCTTTTGCTCCAGTAACAAAATCCTGTATCTTTTTGGCACATTCTCTTAGTTCTTCTTCAGTTTTCAGTTCTTTAAACTCCGCATAAGAACATTCAGAATTTAATATTGTAATTAGCAATGCAGTGTTTTGAGGTATGTTACAAGTACGTTCAACTGGATGTTCAAATGCTTGAGTCAGAAACCATACTGGACCATGTTGATTTTCTTCGCAGTGCTCTCCAGTATCATCATATGATGGATTCTTGTTCCAAGGGATGGAATACGTCCATTGCCACCACTTTTCAGTCCAGTCAGAATAGGAAATATTAAATGGCTTTGAATTCAAATCGTATACTAAACTTGAAATATTAGAATTCCCACTAACCATATTTTGATTTACAAGGCTCTCATTTCCTTTAGATGCAAACAAGGCGTTAGTGGGTAATACTGCAATCAATATTACAATAAACAATACGATTATTACTGATTTTTCCATGATGTTTCCAATTCTAAATCATTAATTAACTTTTCATAATGCTTGAGTCGGATTATTCCTCATTTTCATTTCGCTGCGTTTGTAACATTGTCTTTCTG
>DATELO010000237.1:0-9513 GCA_035276505.1 Candidatus Nitrosocosmicus sp. | reverse complement strand
ACAGCCTATTATGGAGGCTATGCTAAGAGCTCAACCTCAAACGATTATACAATCATACCCTCAAACAAGTATTACAATTACCATGCCTAAACGTAATTACGAAAATTATGGAAAACCTCAGGTCGGAGAATCACTAATCATTAATATAATAAAGAGAAATTAACGTTCGAGTTTATTCCGTTAACTTGAGTCAGTCATTAATATTTTCAGATGAAAAATACTTTAATACGAGTCGTTTATAGTTTATTCGTATGGATGATGAAAAACGAACGATGCCTATTTGCTTCACTCCCGAACAAGCAAAATTGTTGGAAAAATATGCTAAAGAAAAAGGCATGTTGAATTTCAGTCAGGCAGTAGAGCAACTTATTATGAATAAAATCAAGGTTTAAATTGTATCATGAAAAATAAATTAAATAAAAATTATTTTTTGATTCTAAAGTCGCAAGAACATGTTGTTGATCAGTAAAAAGAAAGTCCTTTTTGGTATATGTTACGAAATATCAAAAATGTTTCAATGATGGAAATATTCTATTCACATAAAGTTTTAAATTGTATCCTTTACTAAACATATAACAAAATCAGATACTAAAAACCATGTTTGATATACTTAAGAAGCACCGATGCCCGGAATGTGGAAGGAAATACAGGAGAGTAGAGCATTTAATGCATCATCAATTGTTGATTCATGAAGCATCAAAGCCATATGATTGCTCTAACTGTGGCAAAAATTTTAGTGATATGGATTTGTTGAAGATCCATATTAGGAAGGACCATTCGTTAAAAAAAAAATCTGATCCTAATTAAAATAAAATATTAGTTTTATATTTCTAGAAATGCGATTAGTGGCTTGCCTTTTCCCACATGTATTCATCCTGAGAGAGTTGTTTCCATATACCCACACTCCCGCATCTAGGGCATTTTGTTCTCTGCATAAACTGTTGCACAGATTCATTATGTTTGGGTTTAATGATGTCCCTTAATCCACATTTACATTTCATGATATTTGACATCATGTTATAATTATCTATTCATTCAAGTATATAAGACCGATCAAAATTGAAACTTGAAGTTAAAATGCAGTTGAAATTTTTAAACGAAGTTTAAAATCTTACTGTGTTTGTAGAATACTAACTGCCTAATGATCGGTAGTTTGCACGGAATTCTTTTTGGTATTTTCCTTGTGCCATTCATAATGCTGGGTAGTATTCTCTTTAGTAACATACCAAAAATCATAATTATCACTGATTCTGTCTCCGGCGGCATTTAAATCAATTTTGCCCGTAATCCCATCATAAGATTCTGAGACCTCCGTGAGGATTTGATTAAAGTCTGTAACATTTTCAATATATTGATTGTTGTCGATTGCATCAGCATATTTGTCGAGTGACTTTGCAGCAATCCAAAATGAATCGTAAGCTAACGCCGGATATGTAATCGAACTACCATGATGCAATTCTAGCAGGTCTCTTTCAAATTCGGAAAACTTTTCAGAATTTGTAGATATGGAAAATAAAGGATTGGCAAAATGCGTTTGAGTGGCAAAAACTGATGAATCAATGTTTTTAGTGATGTGATGGTTTTCTGCAATACTATCGCTACCATACCATCGGACTTTACCGAGTTCATCAAATAGCTGAGCTTGTATTAATATTGGGGTTATTTCATCATATGATATGGTGTAAACTGCTACTGAACTTGGACCATTCTCGTTTATTGCCTCAGTAACAATCTCATTTAATTTCTTCAGCTCTTGGTTCCACATTATGAAATTGATTCTGTGCAAACTTGTAGCAAATTTGCCAGTGTGTGGCAAATAGTTTACACCATCCTCAACTTTTCCGCCCAGTTTTTCAAAATATTGCTTTGTTGCATTTGCTAAAGCGTTTCCATAAATATCACCTCTCCAGAAAGGTACGATGACCTTTACTCCATCATTAATCATTTTCTCTGCAATAACTTTTCCCTGAGTAATATCATCTGGTACTAGTCTAAACAAATTATCTCCTGGTATTGAGAGAACGGGGGAAGTGCTTGCGTAACTTAGTAAAGTGATGTTGTTCTCGTCTGCATAATCGATAACAGCTTCGACGGCCGTACTAGTTGCAGGCCCTATTACTACTTTTACTCCCTTGGAATCTAGTCTCTTAATTGCCGCAAGAGATTCTTGTGGACTAGTCTTTGAATCATCCAAGACCAGTTTCACTTTAGAAGAGGAGCCAATATTTTGATAATATTCATTGACCTCTTTTTCTGCCTTATTAAGAGCAGCAACGACAGGTTTTCCAATGGAAGATAGCGATCCAGTTTGAGGCACGATCGCACCTATTAGTTTGACGTCATCACTATAAGAAGCAGCATTATCTATCCGCGAATCAGAATTTGCCTGCAAAAATCTCATCCCATCTTCAGAAAAGTCTATGGTATTTGTAGCAAATAGCAACGTTATCGTAAGTGCCACCGTGCCTACGAATAAACCAGAAAGGATTTTCTTATTGATTGACTTGTTGGTAAGGAACCTGTTTTTGAATCTGAGCTGCTCTATATCCCAAGCCGTAGTATAACGAATATACCATATCAAACCTCCAGCAATTAACAAATAGTGCGCAGAAATAAGAACAGCGGAGATCCAAATCTGGTCTACAAATGCCGTCAATACTATGATAGCAAACCAACTGTCTCCAATTACAATGGCTAAAAGACCTATGAGTTCGCATATCCAGGGAATGGACATCTCTTTTTCATTCTTAAGGTTCAACAAAATGGTCAAGGCCAAAACGGTAAGAATTGAATTCAATATTGGATAAGCGATTGTAACCAGGAATAACATGAGCCCTCTAAAGTTGGAAATTTCTGTCAAGCTTAAGGTTAAATTTAAAATATAGGCTAGAAATAGTCCAGTTCCTAACGTTATGACGTAAATTAACTTTTTATAGCTTACTTTTACTAAATTTTTATATGTTACTAATAACCGAAATATTAAAAATCCATATGCTGACATTAGGAAAAGGTCAGCTAAAGACGGAACAGGAGATACGATATCTAAAACCAACTCATAATATCCCCAAACTATATTGGCTAGAAAGTAAAAGATTAGACCTATTGTTAAGTATATAGCGGTCTTGTCTTTTTTGATACTGTGTCTATCCTTAAGAAGTGCGAAAATTGAAAGGGCTGAGGCTATAGCTGAATTTATGATAAGCATCCAACTTGAATAAATTATTTTGGCATCTGAATCAGCGAAAATAATTAAAAGGTTTGCAATCGATATGGCAAAAATTAAAGCGACAAAAAAGTAAATCGGATGCAACTATTCCCTTTTACTTTGAATATTCCGCAGGATTATTAAACTTTTAACTGCAGAATTGATATTGAGCGTCTATTGATTTTTATGGGAAGTAATTGGTTGGGGTCAATATATTAATTGTTGAGAAAAATAAAAGAAATAGTATTGTCATGATTCCGAACTTTTAACTAATCATCATTGCTTGACCTCTACAGCAGGGCTATTGATTACTATATTCGATTTCTCTATGCTAAGCTCTCCCTTTGATTCTGCGTCCAAAATTTCACCAGCAGATTTTAAGACTCTAGGTTGAGAATCATTGTTCCACTTGACATAATTGATTTCAAATAATGGGCTATAACCAAGATCCCCTCCACTGGCGGAAGCAACCGGCAATTGATGCTCAAATGTTCCGTTTCCGAGGATCCCATTTATGAAAACATAACCTTGCTGACGAGATATTTCTGAGGTATTGCTCAATGTTGGTGCATAATTAACTTTGAATTTCGTAGTATTACTTACGGATGATACAATCATTTCCTCCGAAGCGTCGGTACTAATAAAATACGATATATTTCCATTCACATAGCCCTTTTCTACAGGAACAGTTATTGAAATCGCACCTTCATTACCTGTGGATGAAGTATTAGTGAGCGAAGAATCTGCTGTTTCATTAATGTTTCCAGTCTGAGCATAACTCATACCAACAAAGAACATCGTCGCGATTATGGATAATCCCATAACTAGACCCAGGAATGTATTTTTTTCAGAATTTTTCATTCCTATAAGGTGTTTGTTGCTATATAAAAGAATTTCTTATGTTTGAGTATAAACTTGTAGTCAATGAAAACGATGCAAATTAATTAAATAAAAAAAAGAAAAAGAATCGCTTAGCTTTCATAGCAATAGTTCATAGTGGACATCACAAAATCAATGACTTGTACAACTAACTATCTTACAACTCATTCTAGCTATCTGCTAAGAATTTAATCACTATCAGATGCTTTTTCTAGGTAAATGAATATTATATATCCTATTAATTATTTCTCCAATAGTAATTGAGACCCGGATGAATCTATCCAATTATTTAAACATACTGATTCACTCGACTACTCGTGTCATTTGATGTGTCTTAGACAAAGTGGCAAAACTTCCATAAATCTTGATAAAGGTATGGAATAAAATCTAATGTCTTAAGAATACTAGGGTCGAAATAAGCCATCAACGCATTGATGATAGGTCATAAAAAATCTTCGAATTTCATTGAGTGGTTAAATAAGGAATATAGATATCAACCAGTTTTAATTTGAGTAACCTAATCATCTCTGACAAAACCATTTGTTAAAAGTTCATCAATATTGAATTCTAATTTTGAAATGCATTGTAAATTTGTGAATTCCAGGAAAAATAAGAACCTCTTAACATTTCCTTTCATGTAGATAATGTAAAGGCAGAATGTTTATAAAGTGTAAAAAATTTTAAGTGAAATTGCAAATTTTTTGTAAAAATTCCTTGATACTCCTATGCAGCTTTTTAATAGAGAAATTAGAAGAAATTTATTGGGCACTAAAGAGGACCGCCTAAAGTGTTGTGGTTGCAAGATTGAAAAATTCTATAAGAATGTTAAAAAAAAATTAAATAATACATCTATATATAAGTAATGTGATTAAAATGAAATACTTTTCATTTAGTGAAATTTTTATTCAATTTTATGAAATTGGCAGTCTCGGTATGAATTTTCAATATTTTCATAAACTCAAATTTGGTGATAAATTAAATGGCAGTTGAAAAGTCACCTTCATGGGTAAGGATGGCCCAGATTGGATTAGGTATAATAATCTTAATTTTATCGATTATAGTATTGATTAATCCCATTTTGGGATCAATATCAGTAATTATATTTTTGGCATTTTTGTTATTGTTTGCAGGAATAGAAAAAATAGTGAGCGGTATTGTGTTTTCTGGTAAGGCTAGATTTGTTAGCATTGGTTTAGGTATAATAGTAGTTATTGTTTCCATATTGGCCTTGATTTATCCGGTCGGAGCAGGCATTTTTGTTGTATTGCTTTTAGGCATAGCATTGTTGATAGATGGGATATCTAGAATCGTACATTCTTTAAAAGATGTACAAAGCAGCAAATGGTCCAAATATTTTGGCATAGGGGTAGGGGCACTGTCAATTATTCTTGCTATGGTGGTAATAGTCTATCCCGGAATCGGACTCGCAATTGCTGGAATATTGATTGGTATAGCCTTGTTAATAACCAGCGTCCAAATTATCTCCACAGGAATTACCGGTGATAAATATCGAAATAGGCTGGTATAAGCTCTTTTTTAATTTTTTTGTAGATTGGACTTTGCTTTTTATCCTACACTAGATCCACGAGTACCGACCATTATCAATGTATTAGTTAACTTGAGTCACTCTGAGTCACTCATCTTCTAGTAAAAACATAATAAATTTCACCTAATCCCTTAAATTCCTAAAAGCAATGCCAAATTAAATATACATTTGATTTTAATCGGGTTTAGCCGATTAACTGAAAATGACTCGAGCAGACCTCAGATCTTTGGTTAGTCTCAAATCACAGGTTATAATTACCAAATATTTCCCACTAACTTTTTTACTCACAAACAGATGGACATGAATTTCTAGAAAAAGCAGAATTAACTACATGCAAATTGTGTGTACCAATAAAGATAAGATAATAACAATTAGTGAAACAAGAGATATAATCTGGCTTGAAACACTGAAAAATTTGTAAAATTACTTAGGCAGAAAGGGATTTTTTAAGTATATGAGCGCACAACACGAGGGATAGCATCTATAATTTAAGTTTGTTATTATCCACAGGTGAAAATAAGCACAAAATTTTTTATGCAAATAACATAGTAGAGGATACACGCTGTCTCCATACAGTTACTATCTTTGAGATTAAATATTGAATATTAATGGAATGTTCAGGTATGATGAGATAAAATTAGTGAATCTATTATTTCGTTCAAGCCTAATTAACGTAAATCGTATGATCTACATCTCTAAAGTGGATAATTACCAATCTTTTAACCTGAGAAATATATTATTACAGTAAGAAAAGGTAGTGAGTTATGTATTTCCGTTCATGTGCACTTTGGTAATACTAATTTTTGCTCTAAGATCTTTTCTATTTGATTCATAAGATTCTAATCTAAATAAAGTCTTTATAATTTAGAAACTTTTTAGATATTATGCCTACGGCCTATATTTTATTGTGTTGCGATTTAGGATCTGAGAACGAAATTTTAGAGGCTATTAGTCAAATCGCAGAAGTTGAAGAAGTAAATAGAGTGTTTGGAGTGTACGACATAATTGTTAGACTTTCGTCTGACAATATGGACAAGTTAAAAGATATCATTACCATGAAGATAAGAAAATTAGAAAAGGTACGATCAGTACTGACTATAATAAAAAGCGAAACTTAGCATTTTATTTAAACGAGTTCCTATTTCCCATCCACTATGTAGCTATTATGTAATATATAGAACCAATTGATCGAGGTTATTCATTTCTTATGTTCCCAAATCATATAATTATGCTCCGGTAATACTAAATTTTCTATTTAGTTGAACTGAATACTGATCATGGTGCTTGCATATGTAGTGCGTTTAAATTGTTCTATTAGTTTTGTTAATACAATTTAAATTTAGAATCTACGTTCCTACTATGATTTTTTTTAAATGAAAGTTAGTTGTGTGCTAAGAAAAGAACACGTTAGTTTCATTTCAGTCTAAGCGCGGGGAGTGGGATTCGAACCCACGAGTTCTTGCGAACATGGGATTAGCAATCCCACGCCCTACCAGGCTAGGCGACCCCCGCTTTAAAGATTATTTTTTTGTTAGGGTATATGAATTATGTGTAAGATAAAACACCCAACTTTGGATCATGGTTGTCTTGCTATGTAAAAATTATAAATTTCAGACACAAGAGAAAATGAAAAACGTTTAATAATTCAGAGTCGATCTTTAAGACATGCCAACTGCCTACGTTTTGATAAATTGTGATTTAGGATCAGAGAGTGAGATTATTAGGAAAATTAAAGAAGTACCAGAAGTCGTTGAGGTGAATGGAGTGTTTGGAGTTTACGATATAATAGTTCGAGTCTCATCTGACAACATGGATAAACTAAGAGAAATTATTACTTGGAGAATTAGAAAGATAGATAAGGTGCGCTCAACATTGACAATGATAGTCATTGAAGGACAAGGCAAAAAAGACTTTTGATGACAGGGCCTATATATTCGCTAAATATTAGTACTAATTACTGACTTAATTATATCACAAGTTCTTTGAATCTCGTCTTCCGAATTGTAGAAGTGAGGAGAAGCTCTTAGAATTTTTCTTCCACCAATTTCTCTCTCAGCTAGAACTATACCTTGTTCTTGTAACTTAAAATTTAATTTTTGAACTCTTTCATTACTTTTCTTCTTGAAGGAAAAGGAAATCAACGATGATCTATATTCCTCTTCATCTGCCTCATGAATTAATAATTCATTTGATTTTGAAAGATTGTCTCTCAACATTGATGACAAAGTCTTATTTCGCGCCTGGATATTACTAATTCCTATTCTCAACAAATATCTTAAGGATGATTCTAATCCCGCAAGACCCGGAAAATTTCTAAACGAAGCATGATACTTTTCAGGGTATTTACTAAATTTGTAATTCCTATGGTGTTCGGCTTTTTTAACTCCGTGGACTGTGCCAGCGCTACGCTTCAAAACCTCCGCTGAGCCAGAACCCACAAAAACTGGATTCAATTCATCCATTACTTTTTTATTTATATATAGCACGCCTAATCCCAATGGTCCACATATCCACTTGAAACTGGGAAACGTCATAAAGTCGCACTTAATCTTCTTTACGTCGACTTCGATGGCGCCAACGCTTTGTGCCCCGTCTATTGAAAATAGTGTGACATTATTCCTTTTTTTAATAACCTTACCAAGATACTCTACTGGTGTGATTGAGCCATTATTATACATAATGTGACTAGTTGATACCAATCTGTAGAGCTGACGGGGAAAAATGTCATCAAAGTCCTTAGCTAATGCACTACCGGTACTTTCTCTAGTATCATACGGAAATATGTCAAAACTTAGATTATGGTCCTCAACTGCCTTTAACCAAGGCAAATAATTAGAAAAATGTTCATTTCTTGAATTACGCACTAAAATATGTTCATGTGGTTTCCAATCAATGCCATTTGATACCATATTAATACCTTCTGTTGTGCTTTGGGTAAAAACAATTTCGTCAGTATTGCAGCGGATAAGATCTGCTAGCCTTTGACTAACCTCGCTCTTAAGAATATCTAAATAACTGTTAAAGTCATTGGAATCCGGGCCAGTTTCAGAGTAACGTATACAAAAATCCGTAATAGATTTAATGGTTGAAATGGGAAGAGGACCAATAGAACCATTGTTCAAATAGATTTTCTTTTTCGTTATTGTAAAGTCAGACCTGATCATGTCAAATAAAGCCTTGTTAGATAAGGTCTGACTGTTTTGATTACTCAATAAATATCAGATTATTTATTGTTATATAAGGTGTATTCAAATCATCATAACTAATCTAATTTCGTTAATTGATACTGGTATAAACTTGGTTTATTATACAGAACCTCAAACTAAGCTTATCTTCCTAGAGACTATGATTGGAGAATTAAGTTATATGAATACTTTGATAATAGATTTTGATACCCAACTCACAAATCTAAAGCGAAATACTTTCGTCACCTCGGAATATCCAATGTTGAATAAAACTGACACTCTTCTTCCCTACGAGCTAACTTTTCCAACTCTACTCGACAGGATCACGAATCATTGCTGTTTAAATTCATTGTTAGTTATTGATTCGTTAAATGGACTCATCGATTACTTTGGAATTCCTTTTTTCCCTGGTGATAATGATAGGATAAAAGACAAAATTGGTAAAAATATGTCAAAGAAGGACAATCTAATTGGAAATATCAAGCATGCCGGTTATAGAGGGTTTTCACTGCTAAATATCTTATTTCAAAATCACCTGCTGAAAGAAATACCTATAATAATTACTTCCTATATCTCCAAAAGAGGTTTAGATAATCTGATAGTGGAACTGGCCGCGCGAGATGATAAACTAATCAAGGATAATAATCACTTTCGAAGAATTTCCAATTCAGTATTTGGCCTAGGTTTTACTACCAATG
>DATELO010000236.1:0-5086 GCA_035276505.1 Candidatus Nitrosocosmicus sp. | reverse complement strand
AAAATTAGTTTGAAATATCTTGGTACATTGGACCACCCAATAGCAAAAATGATATCTGAAGAATCAAAAAAGGGAGAAGTTGTACTTATTGAAATTAATCCAAAGTTTTATTCTACTTGGGATTATGGTAAAATGCAGTTTTGAGTTCTAACAGCTATTATATCTTCTTTTTTACTAATAATTAAAAACTGACTTATGATCAACCCCAATTGGTTGGCTCTATACATAGAATTAAAATCAGCAAATTAGGCATTTCTTACAGTAATATCTAGATTTTGTGACCATATTTAGTAATCATCTTGATATTAGTTGGAAGCGTATAAGACTGAAAGTAATTTGATGTATAATTTAGTAAGATTTAACTTTCATTCATGTGATTTATCAAAATATTTCAAACTGTAATTTACTTTAAATGAATGTGAGCTTCCTCACACACACATATATAAACAAATAGAGGAAAATTATTGTTGACCGGCTGCGTTGTTACCGTCGTTGAGGTTAACTGAGAAGGCCAAGTTGTTGCATGATGCTGTTGTATCTCCCAAGGCGTCACAGGCTGATGCTTGAGTTGTATTTGTATTTTGACCTATACCCTGCTCTGATTCATTTGATTTCTTTTTCTTGCCATGGTGATTGTCGCCGCCTGCAAATGCTTTGTTATCAATTCCGCTGATAGCTACTATTGATCCAACTAATGCAGCTGCCACAAAGATTGATAAAATTGACAATTGAATTTTTTTATTCATAAAAAATTACTTTCAAATCATGATATTTAGATTATTTAATATAATTACAAAATAATTTTACAAATGATAATTGCCAAAATGTTTTTTTGTAAACTTTACTTGAATTCATTTATGGATAAGAAAAAGTCATTTGAGACAAGTCCTAGGTATGTGTATGCCTGGCCATAAACAGTTATTCATCCGATGCCTATTAGCAGGTCGTTAGTGCCCACTGTAATGCCTAAACAATACCATAACCTATATACATTAAAAGGATAAAGATCAATCGTATGAATGCTAATTTGATTGTTCTAGTAATTATGATCTCAATTGCAGGTGCAGCGATGGGCGCCATGACAGCAATCACAACCATAGAAACTTTTGCACAAAACCAAAGTTCTTACATGGATCAACTTATCGATGAATGTATGTATAATAATGTTACTGCATGTAATGCTATTGAACATTATAACTCTACTGAATTCCCATAATTAAGTTTAGTATTAGTACGCGTGATATTGAGTATATCGTATGAAGATTAGATCACTTCATAGTATATTGACTTTTGATAAAACAACGCATCTTACGAGTTCGATTTATTATCTTATATAAAAAAATTCTAATTCAATGTAAAATTATAATTCATGTATCGTTATAAATAGACAGGTCATCATAATATTTTAGACAAACTTTGGGGACCAGAAGTGTTTGGAATGGCAGTATATCATTCGGGTTAGTAAACATTCCCATAAAGTTATTTACCGTGTTAGATGGCAACAATGAATATTCCTTTAATCAATTAGATGAAAAAGGACACAAAATTCAATACAAAAAATGGTGTCCAATAGAGGAGAGGGAAATTCCCTATGAGGAAATAAAGAAAGGGTACAAGATATCAAAAGATGAGTATGTTATAATAGAAAAAGAAGACTTGGATAAAATCAAAGCAATAACTACAAAAACAATAGACATTAAGGAATTTATAGATTTAAAGGATTTTGATACTATTCTTATCGAAAAAAGTTATTATGTATCGCCATCTACGGATGGATCCGCAAAAAAAAGGAGAGGCAAGCAAAAAGAAAATTTGGTGTCAGCTTCTAATAAGGCCTTTAGACTATTTGTTGATTCACTAAAAGAAACAAACAAAATTGCTATAGGCAAAGTAGTTCTTAAAGATAGGGAGCATTTAGTTGCCATTCGCCCATACCAAAGGGGTTTGATAATGCATCAGCTAATGTTTCAAGAAGAGATAACACCTATAGATGAAATAGAGGGTATGCCTGGGTCCGAATCTTCTGGATCTTTAGTTCCTATAGATGAGAAAGAATTAGAACTTGGGAAAATGTTGGTAGGAAATTTGACTAGTTCACAATTTGATGCAACACAATACTCAGACGAATATGCAAAAGAATTAGAAAAATTAGTAACTGCAAAATCTAAAGGGATTACCTATAAAACGGAAGAGAGGGATGACTCAAAGGATACAAGCAATGACCTTATAGAGGCATTAAAGGCAAGCGTTCAAAGGAGCAGATCCTCTAAAAACTAATGTAATCCTTTTATTTAATTATCTTTATTAAAGGACCAAAAAAGAAGAGGACCATCATAGATTGGCTTTCCATTTAATTAATAGACAGGTTATCGTTCCTGTTATTTTGCGTTCTTTACACTTTGAAATCCGAGATACCATTAAGAATTTCTTCAAGGTTTTGCCTGCATGACAAAATGTCGTTCCACGGGTTCATATTTTTCTTGTAAATATCAGGCACTGTCATTATTGTAAAGTCGGTGGGTATAATACCTGATAATTCTTCCCATTTTAATGGAACAGATACAGGGGCATTTTCTATCGGCCTTACCGAAAAAATCGATGCAAGTGTTTTGCCAATAGAATTTTGGTTATAATCAAAGAACACTTTTCCCTTTCTATCAGTTGTTTTCCAATCTGTAGTAATTTTACCCGGCATACGTTTCCTTAAGATTTGTGATATTACCTTTGCAAATTCCCTTGCTTGTTTATGTGAATACAAGTTGATTATTGGTAAGAAAATATGGAGACCCGTTTTTCCCGAAGTCTTTACATACGATTTAAAATTCAATCCATCAAAAATATCTTTTAAACCGTATGCAATTTCTACTGTCTCTTTAAAAGCTTCTAAACCGTATGCTGGTTCCTTTGAACTATTTTCATCGTCAACATTAATGTAAGGATCCAAATCAAAAACTATAAAATCCGGATAATTTAGGCCACACTCCTTTGTTTCTAATAAATCTATCTTATTGCATTCATTGTAATCGTTAACTCTGCTATTCCATGGATGTATTTCGATGCATCCTAAATTTATAAGCCATAATAGAGTTTCATTGTTATTGCATACAATGTAGTTAATCTCTTGATCATTTGATTCTGAATATACTTTAACTGTTTTTACATACGTAGGTTTGTCAAACTTCCAATCCTTTTGATAAAATGCCTTTCCATATATCCCATCTGGATATCTACTAAGAGATAGAGGTCTGTCTCGAAGAAAAGGTAGCAGATGCATACTCATTTTATCATAATAATCTATCAAGTCTCTTTTCGTAATAGCGGGGTGATCTCTTGTTGCTTTCCAGAATTCCTTTTTCAAATGAGAAAAGGATTTGTTATTTTCTGTTACGGGGCTACTACCGTTCTCATTTTTGTTTATATCGCTACTAACTTGGGATTTATTTACATCACCTATTGCGGTATCATTGAATATTCTATCACTAATTTCAATGACACATTGAGAGGGGGGCTTGTCGTTTCTAACTCTTAGAAAAATAGGTGCTCTCATAATCTTATTGTTGGTCCAATCGTTAAATTTCACTTCTATTACTGTTGTGGGTTTTACCCATACTGTTTCCCTGTTAAGATATGGAACGTTTTTAATAGGACAATGTATAGTTTCTATCTCTCTTAGTTTTTGATAAATTATGGGAAGATTTTCAAAATCAAATCCACTTCCGGTATGACCTATGAATTTTAATTGACTGTTATCTTGAGAATTTAGGTTATTATCTATCGCAGCAAGTAAAAGGGATCCAAAATAATTTTTCCGGTTACCTTCACCTCTTGTATATCCAATTACTATGCAATCTTGAGTTTTGATATTCTTTATTTTGAGCCAATCTTTGGAACGTGTACCACTATAATATCTACTGTTTTTATGTTTCGCAATTACTCCTTCAAGGTTCATGTTCTTTATAGTTTCAAAAACGTTTATACCATATTCCTCGACATAGTCGGATAATCTTATCTTCTCGTTCTCTTTTTTAATAAGAGATAATAGTATTTTCCTTCTTTCTATAAAAGGCAGTTCTTTTAGGATATTATTGTCTAAATATAATATATCAAATACATAATATACTGCAGGATAAATATTAGACAAAATGTCAATACTCTTTAAGGAATCGATATTCATTCTTTTTTGATGATTTTGAAAATTAGGATATCCCTCCTTATCCAAAACAACTATCTCCCCGTCCAAAATGGCAAAGTCTTTAATAATTTCTTCGTTTAAGGCAGACATCAAGGTTGTTTCAATCTCTGGATAACGATGAGTAATAATATCCCCACTGCGTGATCTTATAGAACAAGCCTTGTCTTGTATATTTACAAGAGTGATAGCTCTTACTCCATCCCATTTTATTTCAAAAATCCAGTCCTTATCATTAAATGGTTTACCTGCAAGAGACGATAACATCGGTTTCGCCTCTTTAAAGAATGTCTGTTTTAGTGATGAGTTAATAAATGGTGGAGGTGATGGTGGATTTTTGGTATCTATATTCGTATTTGGTATATTCGAAGCAACCATGTTGGTTTCTGTGGGGTGTCTAGTAACAATATCTGGATCTTTAATATTATTTTCTAAAGATTTTTCGTGTTTGTATCGGATCATTTCTCTATTTGTTTTTCCAGTTAGCACAGATTCGGGTCTACTTTCTGTTATATCCTCATATTCATTCTTATCCTTATGGGATAATCCATTTGCATATTCATCATCTAGTTTTATCAATAACCATTGATTTTCTGTCTTGGTTCTTATCAGCGAAAACTTGCCTTGTAATTTCTGTCCATACAGATTAAAGGTAATCTTGTTATTTTTTCTTATCATTTCTGATACATCTTCTTCATCTGATCCGGTAACTTCTGCATATTTTGTGGCAGTAGATTTTGATAAAGTGTTTCTTTGTATCGAATACTCACCAGTATCCCATACTATTACAGTACCAGCTCCATAGTTTCCTTTAGGAATTACCCCCTCAAATAACAAATAACCTACTGGATGATCTTCAGTTTGTATTGCAAGTCTCTTCTTGGATGGATCTAAAGA
>DATELO010000235.1:0-8275 GCA_035276505.1 Candidatus Nitrosocosmicus sp. | reverse complement strand
TCATCTGAAAGATGATGCTCTTTAATCTTTCTTAGGAAAAAATTCTAACTTCATTTTGAATTCGCGGGGTCTCAACTCTCAAAAATACTAAATCAAGATGCAAATATTAGACATGATCAACAAATCTAATTATAGGCTATACGAGTATAGTTTATAAAAAACGGTCTTCCATTTTTTAACTATGTCTAAAGGATCCTTATCTCATTTTAGAATATTAGGATTATTTGTAATATTTTCGCTTTTTGTTACTTCAACCAATAATTTATTACCTCAATTAAAGGCTCAGGAAGAGGTCGCCCCCTCTGATCCTGAGGAACCTAAGTTTAAGATAATAAATATTCCGAATGAAGGTATTTTCACACTAGAGAATGATTCAAGTTACAAGAATCAAATGACTGTGCTTGGAAACAATCAAACTTATGACAGTATTGAAGAAGAAACCGGAGAAATCTCCCAATTGGATCTGACAGGCAGAGAAGATGGTTCCATAATTTTAGCAGATGTAAATAACCACAAGATTCAAAAATTCGATTCAAATGGAACTTTGTTGGCAAGCTGGGGTTCTACAGGAACCGCTCCAGGACAATTTCTAGGCGACATTGCCGTCTCTGTTGGGCCAGCAGGTACAATACTTGTAGCTGACAGCGGTAACCATAGGATCCAGCAATTTGACTCCAATGGTACGTTGATTATAAATTGGAAATACTCTAATGAAACCTCTATTGCTACTACTACTGCTGATGGTTCAATAGAAAATGTAACGACCACTACAGCGACAGGTTCCGATGAGCCGGATAGTCTCTTTGAATCAAATGAACAGGGAATAGGAAAACAATTATCAGAAGATGATGATGAAGATTTTGCTCCACAATCTTCTTCATCTGGTTCATCATCGTCAGTTCAGCCTATTACTCCTGGCACTACTAACACTGTCCCGCCACCCATATCATCTTCTTCTTCATCGAGCTCGTCATCTTCCTCTACAATAATTCCATCCCCTTCCCAACCTCCTCAAGCTGTTGTCCCATTATCGCCTTCTCAATCTAGCTCGTCTTCGTCATCCTCATCATCCCCACCTTTTACCCCATAAGTAGATAGAAATTTATCTATAGTTTCGTTTACAGATTACAAATAATCCTCCTGATAGTATAAGCCTAAATCATAATTTGGGGAATCTAAACATTATTTAGATTTAAAATAGTATTGAAATCGATTCAAATTACTTTAAAATATAGTAAAAGATCATAGAATAAAAATAATCACCCTATTTATATCATATACCTTTTATAATCTTAAAAATGATTATGTTTCAAGTTATTGTCTTTATTAGTATATTTTCTTTGGCAACTAGTATCTATGTATTTCCTGCTGTTTTTGCTGGTGATGTAACTTTAACAATGGATAATGATAGAATTATTAATGTTCCTCCAACTGGAACCGAAGTTACAAGTGAAGCATTTGTAATTGATGAAACTGAAGACAATACAGTTACGCCAGGCCTAGCCGGAGACCCTATTTACGGATCCAAGGGTGCTAACACCATTATAGGTACACCTTATGATGACCTGATTTATGGTAGAAATGCAGCAGAAAATATCAATGGGTTAACCGGAAACGATATCATATTTGGAAAAGGTGGAGACGATAACATTCAAGGTGCCCAGAGCGATGACAAGCTGTATGGAGAAAAGGGTGATGACATTTTAATGGGAAGTTATGAAAATGATTATCTTTCTGGAGGTTCAGGAAATGATCAGCTTTATGGCGGAGATCATGACGATACACTGAGAGGTGGAAAGGGTGCAAACTTCTTTAATTGTGGGAATGGATTTGATGTAGTAGTAGATTTCGATGCACAAAATGGTGATACAAGGACAAATGATTGCGAAGTAGTAAATGTTGTAAATCACAACTAATCTAATTACATTAATCTTACTAGAATGATTATAGAAAATTAAGATCTTATTCTAGAGAATAAAGGGGAATCATGCTTGAAGCTCCGAATCTCTAAATTAGTTTCCACCAAAAAAGTTTCGCATATCGTCTGCAAAACCTGGAAATCCGTCAGAAAATAAGCCACCGGGACTGCTATTTGTAGTGTTGGCAGCGGTAGTAGGGGGAGCAGCGGTTGAAGTTGCAGCTGGTGGTGTGGTATCATCTTCTGTTGCAGCTGGTGGTGTGGTATCATCTTCTGTTGCAGCTGGTGGTGTGGTATCATCTTCTGTGGGAGTATCTGCGCCCGTGTCAGGCTCAGGTTCTGGGTCTACTGCATTTACCGTTATTACGACTGGTGCCGTATTGCTGTCGACTGTTCCATCACTGGCCTTGAAGGTAAACCTATCCTGGCCTGTGAATCCATCATTTGAGGTATAGACTAGGCTACCTGTATCTTCGTTAAAGTCTGTAATAGTCCCTGATCGAGGATTTGAGACTAGAGCATAGGTTAAAGCATTACCTTGCGGATCTGTGGCCTCCAAGGTTATCTCGGTTGCTTCAGCAGTATTGGCTGTCACATCCTGTCTTTCGGCTACTGGTGGATCATTGACAGGCGTGATGTTTCGAATGATTACTTTTATTGTTTTTTCCGATGAGAGATTGTTTTGATCGGTAACTTTCACTTTGAAGAACAAGATCTGGTTAGCTGTTCCATCAAGCAGTGGAGTGTCAAAATAGGCCTTTGACTCATCAGCGTCTCGTAGTGTCATCGATAGCCCAGCGATTTGTTCCCACTCAAAATTTAGATTCTTACCGTCCTTAGAGTCAAAACTACCTGATGCATCCAAAACTACGCCATTTACACCCTCATCAACTGTAATTTCACTTTCGAGACCTATTGTGGGAGGATTACAGCCAGTTCTATCTCTAATAGCAGTATAAGAATTGTCTACAAAATTTGTCACATCTTGGTTAAATGAATCCACTAGAGTTGCTACTGCAAACCTATAAGCAAACGAATCTAAATACTCACAGAGAAGATGATCATAGCTTCCGTCATCTTGTACGTTTCCAAGTGCACTATTTAACGAATCTATAATTTCAAACTGCAAGTTATTTGGCAAATTAATAGTTGACACAAAGTCTCTAAGATTTGATATCGAGTTTTCCAGCGGTATTATGGTCCAAGAAAAGACTTGCGGGTTTACTTCAATATTATTAGACGTGTCGATAGCTCTAATCAACACGGTATGCAAACCACTATCAAGATTCATGAAATAACATCCTGCATTATCCGCTGAACCATATTGAATTGTACTCGGTCGCCAATTTCCATTGTCTATACTGCATTCAAAACCCTTTATTCCGACTAAATCTGACCCAGTAAATTGAAATCCGATATCATCAGAAATTGTGAATTCATTGTTGTTTATCAAACCCATCCAATCGGTCTTTACTACCTCTATTTGTGAAGTTGGTGGGGTTGTATCCTGGACCCGCACTTCAAATGATTCAACAGCCTCATTTCCATTACTGTCTACTGCAGTACATTCGACAGTTGTAGTGCCCAGGGCAAATACTGTATTAGTGGAGGGAATACAAGCAACGTCAATCGGTGCCCCTGTGGCATTTGTCGCTGTTACAGCATATTGAACCTGTGCACCTTGTGGTCCTGTGGCTTCTGCTACTACAGGATCATCGGGAACACTTATTTCAGGTGGAATTTCTTCGTCTGATTCAGTAGATGCCTGTGCGTTAAATGAGGTAAGTGGACCAATGCTTAGAGGCATTGATAGTACCAAAAATAAAAGTAAGAAAGTTACAAAAATTCTGCTCAATAATAATGTCAAAATATAAAAGTATTTAAAATTTTTACTTTATGAAAATTTATAGAAAGATTTCCGGCGGAGTGAAGATAAATGTGTATCGCCATGAAATAGGTACAGCTTCTAGTATACCTTTATTAATAAAAAAAAATATGACGAACAATATCGGTACAAAATCAATCGCAACCGATAAAGTTGGTGCGTAGGTGTAAAGTACAACGCCTAATGACTCCCGCTGCTGACAATGGAATTTTAGTTGGCAGACACTTGGAATGACTTGGATATGAATGCAATTTACCGTTTTAACTTTTCACCAATATGATAGAATTATTCTGCTGTTTTACTTGCAATTGAGAACTAATAATGAAAAGGTTCGAATAATTTTTCATAAAATACATTGGTTTATCAATTAATAGAAAATAGGAGGTTGCAGCCAGTATTGTAAAAATATTGCAGATTTATTGGATAATACAT
The DNA here is from genome assembly GCA_035276505.1 of Candidatus Nitrosocosmicus sp. Taxonomy (GTDB): domain Archaea; phylum Thermoproteota; class Nitrososphaeria; order Nitrososphaerales; family Nitrososphaeraceae; genus Nitrosocosmicus. The sequence goes on along the minus strand of DATELO010000235.1, from coordinate 4,040 downwards.
AGCTATAGAATGAAGTTCAATAATCTTACCTTTCATTTGAGTTAAGCCAGGATTGTTGACTAGTTAGATTGACAATTTTCTAGATTTCCCGCTGGACTTACACGCGTCTTAATATGCGCCTCTAGGTGCAGCATGAAAATTGCCTTACCTAAAGAAATCTTGTATTTGAGAATTAGCTTGTTTGAATCTTGCGCAATCATCGTAGACTCGAGGCTAAGATTAGATCTGTGCAGGTAGCTTCCTAAAAAATAATACTTTAACAAAATATTATTTAAGAATCTCATATAGTAAGATTATTTCAGAATCAGATTAAACAATCCAGTTATATAATAAATTAGTAAATCATGCATGGATAAAAAAATAAAATTGTCAATCATGTCAATATTTGTTGCAGCAGCCTTACTCGGATCTATTGTTGCAGTAAGTAGCACAATTGATAACAAAGCATTTGCAGGTGGCGACAATCACCATGACAAGAAGAAGAAAAAATCAAATGAAGCAGTACAAGCATTAGGACAAGATACAGAAACACTTCAATTATCAGAATGTGGATCTGGTAACGATACAACAGCATCCTGCAATAACTTGGCCTTCTCAGTTAACCTAAACGACGGTAACAACGGTCTAGGTCAACAATAATATCTTTTTTTTAAATAATTTCTAACTATTACTATTATCCTAAGCGAGTATAGAGTTTTACTTGTTGTTGGTAAGAAAATTTATCTGTTTGTTATTTTTAAGATAGTTGTTTTTGATAATTTCTTTCAGTACAAAGATCTAATTATAAATCCTGAAACTATTTCTCGGGAACAACAATGGATTTTATCTTTTAGAAGATTATTTTAGAATTAGATCTTCGTCGACTCGAACATAATCTAGAACTAAAAGTATAGAACGTTAAAGTCTTCAATATTTCATAAATTAATAAAATGTATTGATATTATGTGAATAGCAAAGATAGACAGCATACGATAGTGTGTATGTCATTCTCGTTGATTGTGCTAAGCTTTTTTAACACAGTATCAATAGAGGGTATCTTTGCTTTTGAGATTGGATTTCCCGATATCCCCTTTTTAAATTTTAACTTTCAAGGTGATGATAGTTTGAAAAAAGAGGACAGTTTGTCAAAGAGCGATTTAGCGGATAGCTCAAACTTTATTTCTACAGATCCTGAACAAATTCAATCGAATGACTTGTCTGATGGAGACCATCTAATATCTTCTTTTGTTGATTCACATGATCAGATCCAAAGCTACGATTCTCTTCCGTTTCCTGCAAATACAATCAATAAGGTTCTCGATGATAAAAATGATCAAAATCTAAAAGATATAAACTCAGATGATGATTCAGAACGGATTTCTTCCAATATATCAGAAACTTTACCTTTAATAACAGATTATACAGATTTTCCTTCCACATTTCTATCTAGTCCTGTTGCAAACAGTGGTAATAATGTTCAAAATCAGCATGTTGGGAGTTTGGATAATGATGAATCTAAACCTGGGCTATCTTATTTCACAGATACTTCATCTGAAAACACCTCTAACAGCTGTGAATCTGCCGGGCTTATTACAAAGTATGAAAATGATGATGTGTCAAACCAATTTAACAAATATAATTCTGTAATTGACAATGCGGACTCAAGTGAAAAAATATATCCCATCCAGAAAGTCAATAATTATTCCACATTGGGCTGGGAAACAAGCATGGCGTATGCCCATTTAGTTGGACCTGCATCATTATACTTGATAGATTACCCTGATAATTCTCATTTCAGAGGTATTGAGAGTTTAGTGAATACCTCTTCCTTTGATGAAAACAAGTGCGAAGATGATTAATCAGGCAATTCTACACCTGAAAAAAATCAGTTTTTAAGGTCCAATTTTGAATTTAACAAATTTTGAAGCTACTTTGTTGTTAAACATAAATAAATTAAACCAAGTGCATCATCACGAGCTCCATCAAAACAAATATTTCCTTTTTGCATGGCATTTTGAAGCTAGTAACTTATACCGACTAGCATTGCTCCACTTTGACCGTTACCTTGCAAAGAAAACTGTATATTCATAGATTAAATTATTTAAGAGAACTAACATGGATTTTTTGAATTGCAATCATAATCATGACGGTTGAATCTTAAAAATTAGGGGAATCTAGCTTGAGAACTTCTCCTAACCACAAATATGGCAATCGGAACGAGACATCGCCATGAAGTCGACGTTATTGAATTTATCCCAAACATTTTTGAAACCTCATATAACAACATTCAAAGCTTATCGAGTTCTATCAAATTGTAATCGGTTATTAATAGGCATCATTATAATTATCAATCACCTTTTCCCTAGACCTGTTAGAATAATAGTTATGAGTATTTTGGGCACCATTTTACTCTGTTTTTCAAACATTTGTTGATGGTCTTAATTAAAAATGCATAAATTTTCTCTCAAAATAATGGGATAGAGAATAGATTGTAGGCACTTTCACGAATTAGGTACAATGTTTGATTTGTAGGGACCGGCATTAAATCAGATAGTGATTACAAAACCCAAGGTTGAGTTTGAACGTATAATAATTAAGATTTCCTGACGAAGCATTGTCTTCGAGAAGGTGTCCGCTTAATGATTAAGTATTTGATTCTTAGAAGCGGAAGCACGGATTTATTCTGAATAGAAGGCTATAACTTTAATGGTAGGATCGCGTTAGTAATTGTTGGTTTCTTTTCACAATTAAGGGCAACTCTGGATACACGCATGTCCAGGAGGGCAAGGAGGCATAACGCAGTTTTCTGCTCGTTCTGAAGCCTCGGTTGTGGTTGAATTCGAGACAAATGAATTGTTTGAAATTTGATCTTGTTCTTTACCTGGTTCGATAAAATTGCCAACTTCAAATGGAAGGCTCTCACTTTGACCAAATACATAAGGGATCATATTCTGAGAGTTCAAAGATAAAACCACCCCGATTATTATAAACGAATGTATTTTCAGACTATCTATCCTTTTTTTTGTCTTATCGCTTTCCATGATAACATAAAGCTGATTTAGTATAAAAGCAATAACCATGAGATATTTAAAATTTTGTTTTTTTAGCAGCCTGATCATATTTGAAGAATGTTATGACACCGCAAAGGATTGTGTATTCTTTCTAGCAATATGAATCAGCAAAATAAGCAATTAAAATAGTTGACTTCATGAATCGGCCATTTATTTTGCCTAAACGGCTTGATATGATGGATTCTGTAAATATGGCCTCACTAGACAAGAGAATAGCCAATAAACTGAAGAAAAAATAATTTATTTATTCATATCGATACTATGATATTTATCTTTGGTTTCGACACAATTAAGAGACTTTTTAGTCGATTATCCATGAGGCAAATCAAGTTATTAATCAACTTGTAACTTGGTCAACATTCTCGATTTTTGTAATACCGGTAGGGCATTTCAGTGTTCAAAATTACTATATAGACCAAGGCCTTAGGTTATCTAGCAAATCTTTTGGAATAGATTTTTTCCATTTATTTAAGAAATCTAAATCTTTTTTCTTATCTCTAAGTTCGTCAGGTAATATGATTGGGATTTCTTCAGTTATGGGATAGAACCTATTACATGTTTTACAAAATAACAATCCTTCTTTTACTATACTACTTCTATTTACTCCTTCTCCAGCCGAAGTCTGTGTCGGTTCCCTTTTTTTATCTTCGAGATCAATATTATTACTTCCTGGATCTGGTGAGTAAGGTCCAATTTCAAATTCTAATAGATCTAATGAAGATACCTTGTCAAAAGGGCAGACTAAGATATCTAACAGTCTTTTATTCATGCCACTGCTACTTTTAATTAAAATTTAACTTTTATTAAATTTGAAATTATGGACAATTCACTTAATCAACTTCTAATAACTTATGTAAACCACGTCTTCCATATGAGCCTCGCTAGAAAGCCAATTGCTTTAATGATGCCTGTACTTTTAATCAGACTTTTTCTCACAAATAATCGTTAGGAACTCATAAATAATTTATTTTGAATTATCAAATAGAAGTT
>DATELO010000234.1:0-8080 GCA_035276505.1 Candidatus Nitrosocosmicus sp. | reverse complement strand
AGTAGTATCTACTACAGAATCTTTAAACTCGAGAGCTTTTTCTTTTGCCTTATCTAGCACTCCATCACTTTTACCATCATCATGATTTTTCGAATGATCTTTTTTCTTTTGAACTTCATATTTTACATATTCTAGATTCTTCGAAGTAACTCTAATTGGATAGTTGTCAAACGTAATCTCATGCTTATCATCTGTTTTTATTTTTATTCTGTTTATTTCTTTTTTATTTAGCTCAGAGTATTCTTCTAATATTTTTATCAATAAATGAGATTGCACATCACAGTTAATATATGTAATAAAACAATCGCAATTGTTCAACAGTTTCCTAATAGTTTTTGTTGATTGCAAAGTCAGCTCTTTAAGATATCTGTTATGTCGTTAGCCTGTCAATGGATTTTCATTATTTATGCTATAGAACGGTGATATTTTTGAAAAATTGTCAACTCCAAACGTCAAATCGACGTGTTTTTTGAGGGGATATTAAAAATTATATATTATACAATAAAAAAAAGGTTTCGAACTGTATGATGTTTGACTTTGTTTCGATGGCAATCTGCAATCAATAGAGTGTGTACATGACTATCGTAGTTAAACTGACTTACAATATTTATCCTTCAATAATTACATAAATTAATAAAAATTATCTGTCAAGAATACCAAAAATATACAATATTATAAATAATAATGCAATATTATACTTGTGACTAGTGATTCAAAAGTCCCTTCCGGTAATGAAATTACATCAAATCTAGAGAATGTTTCTTCTATTAATACTGCACTAAAACAAGAAGAGGAAATAATAGAAAGAATCCCTGTATATGAAGAAGATTTTAGCATTAGTAAAGAAGTTACAAAGACTCAATTGCATTTAGAAAAAAAATGGATCAATTCGACAAGCAAGATTGAAATCCCTACAAAACATGAGGAGATATTTATTAATGGACGTCAGCTTGACTCTTTTTCTCACAATGAATTGGTGGAGGTTTTTTCAAAAATAAAGGAAAAAATTTCAGAAGTGATTCACCCAGAGAAGAATGAAAATGATGAATTAGTTAACAGTAGTAGTAGTAGTGAGGACAGTAAACAATATCCAAATGATTTAGACGTAAAAATCAAAAAAAATGAAGATATTACTCAGGAAAATAAAGATGAGGCAGCATTACCACTAAAAAAATACACCGACCAGGAGACGGACAAGAACCAAATACAAGTTTCAGATAATATCAAAGAAGAAGAGGAAGAACAAGTAATTCCTCTTTGGGGAGAGCAATTGATTATTGACAAGAAATTAGTCAAGATAGGTGAAGTAATTATAAAAAAATCCAAAATCTCTGAAAATCGCAAGTTTGATGTAGATGTCAGAAATGAAAAAGTTACCGTGAAATACCCTGATGGTAACAAAGAAGAAATCACAGGAGTTTAATAATAATATATAATATGTTATACAGAAAGGGTTGGGTCTGACAAGAAAGTGACAATAAATCCAAATTCAAATAATAATATTAATTTTGATGACACCTTAGATAAAGAGGCTGTCGGGATTGATGGACTAGATTTAGGAAAAGTAATTGAGATAGGGGATACATTTGTCGTTACTCAAAGAGGCTTGATAAATAAGAAAAAATATCATCTACCAATTTCATCAATAGAAAGCTTTGATGGAGAGTTCTTGAGTTTAAGGATCAATGAAAGTGACTTAAAAAGTTATGAACAAACAGAAGACACTATTTTTGAAGGTTATTCAGAATTTAAAGCCTCAGACATGTCACATGAAGTTCAGGCAACAATTCCAGTAATAGATGAGGAATTAGAAGTAACGAAAAAGACTATAGAAGAAAATGTGCAAATAGTAAAAGAGCCCATAAAGAAAACAAAAAGTGAAGAAATCGAATTAAGCTATGATAAAGTTACTATAATTAAAAGACCTATCAACGGAGATATAAACACAGCTAACGATTCTATAACAAAAAGCAATTCCTCAACAATAAAAGGAATAGAAGATAGTAGTGTTGGCGATTCTAATAATAAGACTGAGATAATTATTACTTTAGAAAGAGAGGAGCCTGTCATTACTAAAAGATCTTTTGTCAAAGAAGAAATAGTAGTAAAGAAAAAGCCTATATTTGAAACTAAAACTATAACAAATGAATTGATACACGAACAAGTAAACTTCAATAATAATGAAATTTCAAAAAGTTGAAAGACAGGATTAGAATTTCGAGGTAGATTGCAACCAATAAAAAATTTTTTATTGATTATATCATTTCCTACATTGTTTGTGAATGATGATTATAAGAGATTAAACAAATTGACAAACAGTACATACATCGATAGAATAAAAACCCCTTCGGGGTCAACAAGATTTTATAGAGGATTGCAATATGTTTTGTTATTTATTGAGGGAATCAGGGCAATAAGGAGCAGTAATAAAAGTCGCATACTATTGATTAACCCTTTTATTGCCACAAAAAACTAATAGTGATCGAATGTGACCATAGAAACCTCTCAAGAAGAGACAATTAACATGTAAATGTTAGCTACTACTACAACTTTTCAATTTCAGGATGTACAAATAATCGTTCTGTGTATACTATTTTCTATAGCAATTTGTTCTTGTGTCTATTTATACAGACTATCTTATAGAGCACAATTCTCTATACCGATCATCAGCTCAGAACAAGAAAAATGGTTTTCTCGACATAAATTAGAATCAAAAGGAACCTGGGCATATTCGATTATAAAGAATCGCGGCGCTAAGAGGTTTCAAAAACAAGAACCATCTAATAAGAATAAGAATAATGATGAAATCAAGCTAGCAAATACAGTGTCAAGCAACTATAATGTTTTACCCTTTGTAAGCGTAGTTATTCCAGCAAGAAATGAGGAAAAATACATTGGGCGGTGTATACTATCCTTGCAAGACCAAGATTATCCTGAGTTTGAAATTATTGTTATTGACGATAATTCAACTGATGCTACGTCAAAGATATTGAAAAATATCATTGATAGTAATAACGACAAGACAGTAAATACCTCTATTCCCTCAATGTTAACAAAGGATCTAGTTAGGATGATAAATTTAAAGGATAAACCTGATCGATGGACTGGAAAAACATGGGCTTCTCAAAAAGGGTTCCTTTTGAGCAAAGGAGAAATTTTGCTTTTTACCGATGCAGACACATATTACTCTAAAAGAGATACAATACTACAAGCTGTTCTGTATATGAAAAGGGAAAAACTTGATGTATTGACTGGAATCCCTACCTCTGAGAAACTTACCAATTTTTGGTCAAAAATAACAATTCCAATGTGGGATCTCCTTGGAATACTATTTGGTGTTGGTTCAGTAGCTGAAGTAAACGATCCAAAATCAAAAATTGCCTATTTGATGGGTAGTTTCTTCCTCATTAAGCGACAAGTATTAATAGATATAGGAACATTTGAATCGGTTCACGAAGAAATACAAGAAGATAAAGCACTTGGCATCATCATTAAAGAGAGAGGATACAACCTAAGATTAGTTAAATTAAAAAATATGGTCTACACATTGTGGGCTGATGATCTAGTTACTTTATGGCATGGAATAGAAAGAACATTAGCACCTCTAATAATGAATAACAAATACAAAATTATACTAAATTTACTAATAATCTTTTTTAGTTGCGTAATGCCGTTTATACTTTTTCCGATTACACTCTCTATTAGTATTCAGCTTTTAACCGGATCTTTTATCCAGAGTCTTCAAGAAAACTACTACTATTACCTAGAGCTATATTTACCTGTTTTAAGTTTAATTATTTGCTTGTTTGTATTTGGTTTCTATTCAATGAAAAGAAGTACGAGGGGAATACCATTTGTATATACTTTAGGAGCCCCTTTTGGTTCAGGGTTTGTCTTTGTTGTCTGCTTATACTATATTGTTATGTTACTTGTTTATGGAAAAACTAAATCATTAACGTGGCAGGGCAGGCAATATACACATTCAAGAGACAACAAGGATATACACTATAAAATAAAATAGTTTATGCCAAAGCAAACCAATCTACCTAAAAAATTTGGTTAATATTCAAACTAAAAAAGGTTTATTTACATAGTCATTGGCTTGAGCCATTGACTACGATTTGAATTCCTTCGAGCGTGCCCTTAGTAGTGTTTGATAATGCTTCACCAGTTTCATTCACTGCATCGACTAAACCTTCAGTGATATTGCCGGCTGCATTACCAGTCCCATTTGCCACTCCAATCAATCCCTTAGTTACATTGCCTGTTGTTTCATTGGTCCTATTCATATCAGGTTGATTATTATCTCTCACTTGATCGGTTTGTGGAGTAATACTTTGAGCAAAAACATAGATTTCTCCTTTTAATCCCACTAGAACCGTTAAACCAACAAATATGGTAAATAGTATACAAATATTCATTGAATATTGTCTTGTTTCATCTTTCTTAAAGTTTTGTTCGTCATAACAACATTTTATTTTTTCAAAAAGATATAAAATGAGTTCTTAATGAAACCTCCCGTATAATAATAATTTAAAATTGTGGAAACGAAATAATCTTGGATAGTAACAAGAATATTTAAGAAATTGATCATACCTTGTAATTAGACAATTAATGATACAGCTGGATACCCTTTGTCTCTTTTCAAATATAATGCAAAAAATAATGAGAAACTTGCAAGACTATTAGAGTATTGTAGTTTGTCAGTGAATCACTAATACTTTTTAATTTAGCAAAAATTATGTGTATAACAATTATGTACGATGAAAATAAAAATAGAAGGAGGGACTTATATTTAGTTACGATATCCATAATGGTATTTGCAACACGTGTTTCAATTTATCATGTTACTAACTTGACTGATGCATTTGCACAAGAGAGTGATAATAAAAGAATGTTTACCGTCAATGTAAATTTAGTAGGCGGTTTGAATAGTGAAACTAACACTATATCTTTTGATACAGTTGATATATATGTCGAGAAATATCCTCAGTAAGGTCATTTTAGCATTGATTTAGACGATGCGATGTACAACAATAGCAATAATGGAGATTATTCTACTAGAATAGTAATGTCCTCTGGTCTAATAGATGTCGACGAAGTCTTCCATGTATGTATGGAAGAAGTTGATAGCGATGAAATAAACAATGAAAAATATTGTTACGCACTAAAAAATATGCCTCAAAAAGCACCAGAGACTATCAAAATAGTTGTATAAATTCACTCATTTTACATTTATTCTCTTCTACGCAATTGGACCTCAATAACTCTGAATCATAAACATATTAAAGGGTCTTTAAGAGTTCAAGTAATAGATATACATACTGTTTATGTTAGTTATGAGTAAATTCTCAAGTTGATTACAGAGGTTGTATAGCTCTGGGTGTTAGTTTTGATTCTGGTTGTATATATTGTACTGACTGATGAAGTATATTGATCATTACGAGGAAATCTAATGCCTAATTCTTACGAAAATCCTACAGAAATGAAAAAGATAAAAAAGTAGAACTTTGTATATACAAGTATGAAGTTCTATAAGATCACCTCAAACCTCAAGCTGTTAATATATACAATAAAGTCAAAACTATTTACGAAATCAAAACGAATTGAAGCATAAATAGCATCACAATTTCACATCCTCTTTTTGTTATTCTAGCGGGATAATTGCAACATCAGGTTTGACTCTTGATTCATATTCAAAAGATTAAAGCAGCAAAATAGAGGGATAGTTCTTTTCTGCCTAATCTCGTCTAAGAGTATATCATTCACCTATTATCTTGACTAAAACCCTCTTGTTTCTCTTTCCGTCAAATTCTCCATAAAATATCTGTTCCCATGGACCAAAGTCTAATTTACCGCTTGTAACTGCTATTACTACTTCACGTCCCATGATTTGTCGCTTTAAATGCGCATCAGCATTCTCCTCTCCAGTATCGTTATGACTATACTGTCCAATGGGTTCATGAGGAGCCAGTTTTTCCAACCACTTTTGAAAATCTCTGTGCAGTCCTACCTCGTCATCGTTTATGAATACGCTCGAAGAAATATGCATCGAATTTACCAAGCACAAACCCTCGTTGATTCCACTTTCTTTCAATATTTTTTCAATTAGTGGCGTAATGTTAAGCAATTGAAACTTTGATATTGTGTTAAACAAAAGATAGTCGGTTTTAAATTTCATTTCCCTCAATTCCCTTAATCGTCCTGCGGTTATGTGTTAAATCGCTTCTAGAATAGGCGGTTGTATAGTCTACATTATGTCCAAGAATAATCTTACAATCATTATCGTTATTTTCTAAGGTAACAATCAGATCAAGCAATCCATATCTAGCTGGAAGCGATTTTCCATCAGGAGATTTGTTTCCAGTTGTTTTCCATTCGATGTCTATTGCTAAAATATCATTTCTAATGAATCTAATTCGTTTTAATTTAACAACTAATGTCGCATCCTTTAGAACTGATTTAAATGGATATTCATGAAGTTTTTTAATTTGATCCTTTCCCTTGACGTGCTGACCTAATACATCAGTCCATTCTCCATCATCAACAAACAATTCAGCAAAGTCTTTAGGATCGTGCCTATTCCAGGCATTAGTAAACTCTTCAATGAGTTTTTCTACAGTTGGTACTTTTTCATGCAAGCTATGATGCTATATCACAATTACTTACTATATGTTTCTCTTGTTTAAAAAATAATTACATGGAATTGAGTATGGAAAATAGAATTTTATCAAAAGTAACAAATTAAGGGTATATGTATAATACAAAAGATAGCAATGGATAGATGTATTAATTAACAAATCAAGAATTCCAGCGCCCATAACTCCTTTGCTATGACTTAGGTATCCAGACATTCGAAAGAGAAATGGATGAAATATTTGTAAACATATATGATACTGGTAAAGGGATATCTACAAAAATCATGCCAATGTTATTTGAAAAGTTTATCACGGATTCTGATACGGACCCTGGTCTTGGATTGTACATTACTCGAAATTTAGTCGAAGCACACGGGGGTAAAATTCGGGCTTTTAATAATAATGATGTAATTGGGACTTCATTTATTTTTAGTTTATCAAAAGTGCAAGATGGTACTGTGGATAATAAATAGACACAAATAATACCGTCAGTCGGTGTAAAAAAAAGAAACCTATACAAATCAACTTTAGGTATATAGGAGTAGGAGATATGTCATGATTAAAAATACATTCGGGTGTACTAACGTTGACGTTTCTATAGTGGGACAAGGTACATGGATGATTGAGGGAGACAATGACATTCAAAAATATGAATTCGTTATAAAATCTCTTCAACTAGGGCTTGACCTGGGAATGACACATATAGACACCGCTGAAATGTATGGAAATGGTCTGGTAGAGCAGTTGGTGGGCCAAGCCATTATGGGACGAAGAGAAGAAGTTTTCCTTGTGAGCAAAATCTTGCCTTCAAATGCTTCATATGACGGAACGATAAGAGCCTGTAAGCGTAGTTTGAAACGATTAAAAACAAATTGGCTTGATCTTTATTTACTTCACTGGCCAAGTTTAGAATATCCGATTCATGAAACGATGCACGCAATGGAAAAATTAGTAAAGGAAGGCCTAGTAAGATACATCGGAGTAAGCAACTTTGATGTGGAAGAATTAAGAAAGGCAGAAAGCGCACTTCAGGACGAATCAATCGCATGTAATCAAGTTCTGTATCATCTAAATTCTCGAGGTATAGAAAGAAAGTTACTTCCCTATTGTGATAGTAAAAACATAGCTGTAGTAGGATATTCGCCATTTGGACATGGCAATTTTCCGTCACCAAATAGTAACAAGGGTCTACTCCTTGCAGAGATTGCAGAACGACATCATAAAACTGTACATCAAGTAGCACTAAATTTTATAGTGAATTATACTAAGATCTTTACCATTCCCAAGGCCAATAATCCCGATCATGTCAAGGAGAATGGTGAAAGCATAGGCTGGAGCTTAACTGCGGGTGAGATAGCAGATATTAATAGATTGTTTCCCGTACCTACATTTGACCGGCCCTTAGATATGATTTAATATATTACTAGACTAGATACACCAAA
>DATELO010000233.1:0-8330 GCA_035276505.1 Candidatus Nitrosocosmicus sp. | reverse complement strand
CTATTACGTGACTGGCAAACCAAATGAAAATGTAGCCCCAGCACCACCTGCATTGTTTATACCCCATATCTTGCCATCATGCCTTTTAATAATTTCCTTGGAGATGTATAATCCCAATCCGGTTCCATAAAATGACTTTGTGGCAAATCTTGAGAATAATCTAGATGCCATTTCCGGATGTATTCCCTCACCATTGTCACGTATATGTACTACAATAAAATCGCCTGTCTGATCTACTTGATTCGCGCTATGCTCAATTGAAATGGTGATCGTACCTTTCTTATCATAAATAAAATTTATAGCATTGTCAATTAGATTGTGCACGACTTGAGTAATTTGAGATTTGTCTGCATTAACAATATGTTTTTTGTCAAAACCAAAAGTCTCAAATTTTATTGCCCTCTTCCGTTGACCACGAAAGTTTGGAATTTTTTCAAGTCTTGCCTTGCAGTCGTTTATTACTGCTAGTAAAACGAAGTTCAAATCAAAATTTTTCTTCGTGACATTAAATAACTTGCCCTCCATTTTTGTTAAAGCCAATATATTTTCACTTAAGGAGTGCAACTTTATGCCATTATACAATACTATATCTAGTAATCGAATTTGATCTTCATTCTTTATTTTGTCCTTTACAATTCGTGTTAATCCTATAATTGGTGTAAGGGGAGTCCGAAGTTCATGTGCTACTGCGTCCATGAATTCTTTTTGCATTCTATCGTGGTCCTTTAATCTGTCATAGATACTGGTTTGATTCCAAATAATATCAAATATCATGGCATAGGTTGAGACCGTTGGAATACTGTTAGAATAAGTTGCCAATCCTATGGATTCTGCTATGGTTTGTTTTGAGTCGTCCTTAAGCTCTGCTACAAGCGAGTATTTTCTATCAACGACCAAAATTGACGCCTGCGCCATTGGTTCAATAAATTTAAAATGAAAATTGGTCGAACTAGCAAGTTTACTGCAAATGTCTTCAATGAGTTTATCTTTTGGTGTTAAAATTTTTATTTTAATGTTTGGTTTTATTTTTCCCACATCATTGAGAAGGTCAATAGAACCTGCTCTTCTCTGTCTGTGAAATGCATTTGCAGTAGAAAAAACAACCAGTATCTCCTCTTTGGAGTTGTGCAACAATTCGATTACTTTGGTCTGAAGTCTTACAGGGTCATGTATAGTTTCGATTACTTCAGGTGGAATCCCATTTTCGATTTCGCTTATTCTCTTTTCTATCGGAATTGCATTTCTCCAAAAGGTATCAAACGTATAACGTCCCTGTTCAAGTACTGCTTCTACATTACTATAGTAAACCTCATCCAGTGGTTTTTCGCTATGGATTGTACTGGTGGCAATATATTCTTCTTCGGTTATTGCAAAACCCCCCTTAATTCCGTCTAAATGTCTTAATTCCGTTACCAATCCTAGAATTTGTTTAATCAAATCTATATTACCGGCGGTAACTTCAGTAATGCACCTTATTTTACATCCTCTGGTTGTAATATCAACGAAACTGTTCTTATATGAAGGAGTAGAAATCAAGATTGAGGGACCACCTAAATCAAATACTACATCCATGCTTGAACCGGTATGCTCAATAAACGAAGTTATTTTCTCTATAATCTCAAAGGTTCCAGTAATGATCTCTGATTTACAGTTCTTTGAAATACTGTTATTTATACCGATTCATTATTAGTTTTTCACTCTAATATTTAAGAATAATTCCTCGATATCCTTTTCTAACCCATGATGCGAATAAAATTCTAGATGATTTTAGAAGCGATTTCAATTTACAGTTTTAACAATCTACTAGATTGACAATTTGTTGGTAAATAATTGAATTACCCATTTGGAGGATTATAGATCCAAGTCCATGCCTGTGCTGTAATAATTTTTGGAGAGTTTATCTTTTTTGAAATCATGTTTATTAGAAGATTTTTTCGACATTACTCAATGCTGAGTGGAGGTGAATCCAAGAACTATGCATCTTGCACCTGATAATGCTTTGATAGCTATCGAAGTGAGTCTGATTGAGGGTTTAGATACCGACACGATAGAAACTGTAATTGAGTAAATCGAAAACAAAATTACATGTACTGTTTCTTATGCGGTTCCTTCAAAAATATTTATCAGTTGATAAACCGAGACCGCCGAACATACAGGTCAAGGAGTCAATTCTATTTCCATTTTTGTTGTTTTGGAAATATTCCTTATTTGCTTGATGAGGATCAGATAGCTTAATTATATTGACAACCTATCATACCAAATAGGATTTGTATGTCCAATTCAACCAATCAGGCCATACTTCTGATGTATAGCAAACCTTACTCATTTATTGAAGAGTCAAGTGATGATCCCAGACATATTGTACTTTTCTACGATGACGTCAAAGAGGGTCAAAAAATTCAATTTAAATTCATTTTAAGTGGTTTGTTAAAAGGCGAAAATTGTATTTACGTTACCCGACCGGAAAATATAGTATCCACTGAAAACGAAATGAGAGGCTATGGAATCAACGTCGATAACTACTGCAGCAAAAGGCAACTACATCTACAAGGAATATCAAATCTTTTTGGCAGACATACGGAAGTGTTAGCGACGGCAGAGGATTTTGTAAAAAAAATTATTGAACGGACTAAAACCACCATTTAGGATTGTCGGTCGATTAGTAGATAAACTGGATTCAAAAGAACAAATTGAAGCTAATTTGGCTTTGGAGAAAGCCTTTCATTCAAAATTTGATAAATTTAGCGGGATGGTTTTGTGTCACTATGACATGTGCACCGGCCCAACTAATACTAAGGGAAAATGGATACAAGAAATACTTAAAAATCATCATTCTGCAATTTGCCTGACTGAGTCAGGAAATGGTGTGGCATTTAACATGCGTTAACAGATCAGGTTATTTACATCCTAACAAATTGGATTTATGAAACAAAGTTGCTCATTACCCTCCTAGGATCTCCTCCGTTAAGAAAGCTTAGAATTTTTACGTAAAAAAATTCAATCTAGATAGTATAGATCATTAAAAATAAAGAGGCTGCTTTTAGCGATATGACTATAATTGGCGCTTGAACAAAATACAAACTTTTTTTGGCCATCGATAATCTTGATTGAGTGGAACAAAATTAAAGATAATAACTTTGAACCTATACTAATCAGTTATTGCAAAATCCTACAACAAAAAGCGAACTACCTTTATCGGTACTTGATTTGGTAATGGTAAATGCTGGTGGCTCACCGGCTCAATCAATGCGAAATAGCTTGGATCTTGCTCAGCATGTTGAAAAATGGCGATATAAGCGGTATTGGTTAGCTGAACATCACAATATCAGGGGTATCGCAAGTACCGCAACCTCAATCCTCATCGGTTTTCTTGCGGGTGGAACTAGCAGCATAAGGGTAGGCTCCGGAGGAATTATGCTTCCAAATCACAGTCCATTGATTATTGCAGAGCAATTTGGAACCCTTGAGAGTCTGTATCCAGGTAGAATTGAATTAGGTCTAGGTCGTGCTCCAGGCACTGATCGATTTACCGCTTTAGCATTGAGACGTGGAAACGTGGAAGAAACTGAGGATGACTTTCCAAATAGCGTAAAGGAATTGATGGGTTATTTTAATCCTGAGGAGCCCAATAAAATGGTTAGAGCCAACCCGGGAGAGGGGTTGGATATACCAATCTGGTTATTAGGATCTAGCATGTTTAGTGCACAACTGGCAAGTGCTTGGGGATTGCCTTTTGCATTTGCGAGCCATTTTGCTCCCGCATACTTAGAATCAGCCGTCAATATCTATCGGGAGAAATTTCAGCCTTCGGCACATATGAAACAACCCTATGTCATGGTCGCTGTAAACGTATTCGCCGCTGATACAGACAAAGAGGCTAATCGGCTATTTACTTCAGTGCAACAAATGGCATTGGGAATGATTCGAAGAAATCATGCTTTATTACAACCACCTGTGGATAATATGGACAAAATGTGGGACCCTCTTGAAAAATATGCTGTGAATGAAAGGCTCAAATATTCTTTTGTTGGAGAACATAAAACAGTCAAGAAAGGTTTGGAATCCTTTTTAAACCGAATTCATATAGATGAGTTAATGGCTGTTTCACATATATATGAACATGGGGCACGGTTACGCTCTTTTGAAATACTATCAACCTTGTGATACCCTAAAATAATGCTATATAATTAACGTGTTATTTCTCAAATTTTTTGCAGTGTAATAAATGGCATTCACTAAAGCCATACCAAAAAAGTTCATTTGATTAAAATGAATGAAGGTTATTTCTCAACTCCTCCAGCCATAATACTTTTTTGGAGACAGCAATCATAAATTGTGATTCAAGTATAATATTATCAAAAGCAGAGTGGGAGTTATGAGTGAAAATTAGAATATTTAATTGCTCTTAAAGCTAAGAAGAATAGAAGATACATATGCAGGACAACAATCAACTAATCAAAGATTTTTATGATTCATTTAAGCTTAAAAATGAAAACTATCTGAATTATTGTCATGAAAACATCGTATGGATAACAATGAATGGAATGCCAAACGGTGGAACATACTTTGGAGTCAATTCAGTGTTTAACGAATATTTTCCAAAAATGTTGTCAAATTTTAAAGTATTCCATGCAGATCCAAAAGAGTTTCTAACCATTGATAATAGAGTTATAGTATTTGGATCATACGTTGGAAAATCAAAACAAGATACCAGTTTTGAGATACCTTTTTGTCATGTTTATCAAATTATTGGAGACAAGATATCACAGTTTAGACAATTTACAGATACTGCCTTAATGAACGAAATCATTAAAGTATAAAAGAAATCCGGGATGTGATCCTATAAGATGCTTATTTACAATCGAGCTTTCAGCATTGTAAATATAACCATTTTATCGATTGGTTTGATTAGGTAATGTTTATTGGATCTGGACAAGTCGGTGAAACGATGACTATACAGTATAATGACCTCAATAGAAGGTTATTGTACCTTATAAAACTCCTAAAAGTCATGGGTATAAAACTACATCTAATTTTGGCTAGGACGTAAAGAAGTATTTACGATAAAATAATTTGCTTGTATATCGATATTAGCATATATAGCCCTTGGAACAGAATATGATATTAAAACCAAAAAAGATTTAATTCTTATTAATTAATCAAAAAATTACGATTGTACTAGCCGAATATTGAAAATAATTTATATGTCTTTTACGTGATAACGTTGGATCATTCTGTTAATATAGTAGTTCTACGTATAGTATCTATTCAAACACATATGAATGTGAAATTACAAAATTTTATAGAATTTCTTCACCGGAACAAGATGATTAACATACACGATTTGTTGAAAGACGACGAAAGTGGTCTTATAAATCGGTTAAAACTACAAAAGTATGTATACTTAGCACAAACATCGTTAAAAAATAACTTTGGATATGAATATAACATATATAATAATGGTCCCTATTCACCAGAATTGGCTAATTATTATTATGAAAAAATGGACCTTCGTGAAATGGCTCTAGATTTGAGCAAAGCAGGTTGGACATTTGATAATGATTTTTCTCAAAGGTTTATGGAATTATTCAAAGACAAAGATGCCAATTGGTTAGAGGTTGCGACTACTTTAATAGATAGTACAAATTACTGTGAAAACGAGCAGGAATCGCTCGATAAAGTTTACGCTATAAAATCCAAATATAGTAGTAGCTTCATAGATAGTACTTTAGATGAATTAAAAGAAAAAAGCCTGGTCCATTATGAATCTGAATCAGGTATAAAATTAAACGGCCTATTCTCTATCTTTTAATAACACTTAGTGAGTGTTCCTCTCATAAGGAAATTATAGTTTTGGTCCCTTTAATATAGATCTTTTATTCAGAAATTTTCCAATCTCATTGTTGGTGACTGAACTCAAGTATTTTATTTCAAAATTTACTCATATATTGTTTTGTTATTAAATTTGTCTTGGTTTGCAATTAGATAGGATTTTACACATTAAATAATCTATCCTATTGACTGTCCTGATCTATAAGAACAACTTCGTATTTCCGAATAGGCGAACTGTTTTTAAATGGAATTCAAAGGAAACTCGCATATTTTTCTTCTTTGACGCCCACTTATATGAAAGCTGATTTGTCTAGTATAGACTTTGATACAAGGGAGTGAGGGAATTTTCTATTAAGTTATCTATCAATTTTGAATTTAATTATATATTACTACATTAGTTATTTAATGAGGTATTGCTTCAATTTCAGATCCATGATTACCATTGTAACCACATCACTGAAAAAATTATTCAACCTGGGTTTATCTATATATACTTTTGTTTCACAAACATATTTGCTCATTATCCAGTCCGCGAGTATAGAAATGGAGTGGAAATATCCTTCTCGATAACTCTTCAGCTACTCCATTTCTAATCGTAGAGCTTTTGCTCCATTAATTGCCCGGTGCATGACATATTGAATTTATGTGATTGTTAAATAATATGGTATAAATCTACATTTGTTGAAAATATGTCAAAGGAGAAAAATAGCAAACATAACAAAACTGATCCAGACAACCAAATAGAGAGACAAAAAATTATCGACGAAGGTGGCACGCAGAAATACGGAGAGAGAAACCCGAGAAAGACCAAGGATGACAACATTTTGCTCGATTCGGAGCATTAATAGCATTATATATTCTTTTAATTCACCTAGAACTTAATTTTTGAAAATCATTGATTCAATCCATTTGATGCTATTGTTTAGTTACTTCACCATGATTTAACGTCCAGTCGTTACTAGGGTTATAACAATTGACATTGTTTTTATACACTTTCTACATATATAAATAATTGTATTTCAAATCTTTTTATAATGTAATACCCTAGAAAATTTTTCCGAAAAATTTCAACAATGCAACAAGGCATATTAAACATTGTGAATATGCTTTCAAATTGAAGTTTCAAAATTAATATCGAGGTTAATCTTCGCTTCTTCTGTCGAGTGTTCTACAAGAAAAGATATAATGGGTGAGTCAAAATCTTGCGATATGTACAATAATTGGCTAAATAATAAACAAGTCTGCATTAACCTTTTTCTGCTTTTCAAAAAGTTAGACATACTCCTAAATAACAAAGGGCCTCTATTATTTTTAGTAGCACAATATGAATATTCGAACACCCTCGAGGATACTTGCCTACCTGCAAAATGACAAATAAAAATCGAGAAAAGGCTTAAGAGAAAAATGAAGGATGATACTAATACCACCTCACGACCAGGGTCATCTTCCAAATTAGATAAAGATGATTTGATACTATTCTTTGTAATAGCCATTTCAATAGCGTTGGGAATATTCTTTCCATCTTTTGGAATAATTTTTGAGCCTTTTCTTCTGGTTTCATTAGGATTATTGTTGTTTCTGAGTTTACTTAAAATGAACCTGCGTCAGCTACTTTCGCAGTTTAGAAGGCCAATTCCTCTTATTATTTTCACTATATTGAAACTCTTAGTTATTCCCCTTCTCCTTTTCTTGATTACAAGCCGAATTTATCCTTCCCTAGCTTTACCTGTCCTACTACTGTCGGGAATATCTACAGGTTTAGGGGCGCCTTTTGTTATTAACATAATTGAAAGAAGTAACCGTCTGCCATTTGTTGTGGGTTCGGTGATCGTAACTTCAATTACTGTTCCATTTGTGTTACCATCATTCGTATATTTATTGATTGACTTCAGAGAATTCAACTTGCCATTCGTCGAGATGGTCTTCCTGCTAGCAAGTGCTTTACTATTGCCTTTAACTGCAGGATGGGTTATAAAACAAAATTTCCCAACTTGGACCAAAAAGATCGAGACACACTCTTCTGTACCCTCATTGGTTATGATCTCTGTTATTAATCTTGGAATTTTTGCCAAATATTCTGATCATTTCTTTGCCCAATCATCATTCGTAGTTGCTATGTTCTCTGCCGCGTTTGTATTGTTTTTTGTATATGGTTTTATAGGATATCTGGCCGGATATTTCTTGGACAAGAATGACAAATCATTTAGAGTAGCTGCATTTGTAAGTATGAGCTATGTAAATAACATTTTGGTCGTGGTATTTGCAGCAAAGTTCTTCGGAGATGAAATAGCTGCTTTGGCTGCTTTTTATAACTTTGCGTATTATGGAATGATGATTCCGATAAAATGGTTATTTTTGGGCGGTAAGAGTTAATATGAAATCAAACGTGTACTAAAATGAGAAAAAGTTAGGTCATAAACAAGAAAAGATGTTACTGAAAAATAATTGATTTAATCAATCGATGGGTAGCTATGAATCTTATTTACTCATATAGTCTA
>DATELO010000232.1:0-4630 GCA_035276505.1 Candidatus Nitrosocosmicus sp. | reverse complement strand
AACAAGATTCACCCATCGTTAAAGCATGTTCCGATGAGATTCGAATATCAAAGAATTAGACCAAATGGTGAGCTTGAAGAGTTGTCTCCTGGAAGAACAATTTTAACGGGTTATAGCGATCACTTTCCTATAGAATGCACTGTCGAAACCCTTTAGATCTAAAATTTTTATATTTTCCAAAAAACCTTTCCTTTCTATCTTGGTAAACGAAAGTAACATAAAAGAATTAACCAATATATTAGGTTGCCTCTGATAATTACATTCATGGTTCATAACCACATATGATCCGCTACATTAGATATCTAAAATTGGAGATTTGGTAGAAATGAAAAGAAACAATAATTCTCGGTTTTGATAATTTTGAATAGCCAAAATTTAATATGCTGATTTGAATATCATAAATAATCAATGCATAATTGGGATGACGATCTAGAAAAACTAATGGAGAAAAAACTTAAACAATATAAAGTTTTAGCCGAAAATAAGAATAACCCTACACAGAATGGCTCCGATGTGCAAATTAATACTCCAATCACCTTAACTGATTATAATTTTAATGAAATGACTCAAAAATACACTTATTTGGTTGTAGACTTTTGGGCACCTTGGTGTGGCCCATGTAAGGTGGTATCCCCCATCATAGATCAGCTTGCACATGAACTAAGTGGAAAAGTTGTATTCGGGAAACTAAACGTGGATGAAAATCCCACTGTTGCAAGTTTATTTGGTATACAAAGTATCCCGACATTAATGATTTTTAAAAATGGAACGGCAGTAGATGGTATATTAGGTGCAGCGTCTAGGGCTCAAATATTAGCCACTATTTCTAAGTATAACTGATTTGCCATATTTTTCCTCCAATGAGAATTTTCTATCTCATTATTCTGGAAACAAAAATGAGTTAGAAATTTGTAAATTTACAATGTTTTCGATAATGGTAAAAACCAAAAGTTTGAATTCATAATTACTTAAATTCTAACATAGAGATCATTCTCGTGGTGAGTATCTTACTGATTCTTTTTGCTTGTCTGAAGATTTTTTACGTGAAATTTGGTTTTTAAAGCTATCACTCATTTCGTCAAAGATTTTTGCAATGTCATACTCGTTTTTAGAGCTATAAGAATATCTTCTGTATGGTGAGATTATGCTAGCAGAAATTTCGTATCTTTTGCGTTCGCCGGTAATATCTTTTATCTTAATTTTACATCTTGCCTCTACAATTTCTGGTGAAATTTTATACATTAATTTAATAGTATTTGTGAATTTTGATTTTACCAATTCTGATTCAAATGGATCCTCTGGGAGGCCAATTATATAGGCTGGGATCTCACTTTCGACTTGTTCACCAAGAAGTGCTATTATATCTCTAAATGTAATTATGCCCAACACACTATCCATTGATTTTACTAGAGCATAAGTCGAATTCGATTTTAACATCAGGTCGATAACTGAATTGATAGTTTCGTTTGGGCTAATGGTTATTAGGTTTTTGTCAGCTATTCCTCTTGCGGCAAGTTCTAGCCGATGCTGTTCGTGATCCGATATCATAGCGTCTCTGGCAATTCTTTCAGAGGGTATCAAAGTTCGAAGTATGTCACTGGAGGTTATAATTCCCACGACCATATTCTTGCCCTCTGGCATTTGCTCGACTATTGGCAAATGATCAATCATATCTTTTACCATTATGTTCCTTGCAGTTGCTACTTTATCCTCGGGACCAATTGTGAGAAGTTCGGGAGTCATAAGGTCTGATGCAATAATTCTTTTATCAAAGTTTATCTTTTTTTTCACAAATGTGTCAAATATATATTGTAGAATTCTTTTCGAAGATAATTGTCCCTTAACCTCTTGACTGTGTTCATCTATGATTGGTAAGGCACGTAATCTGTGGAGACTCATTATTCTTGCTGCATTTCCAACTGAATCTGATGGCGTAAGACTAGGTATTCTTTTGCCTATGGTGGAAGATTTCATCGTATTAATATCTCGGGCGACCAAAGTGTCCCTCATGTTCAGACAAAATACCGTTTTGTCAGACATCTGTACAAAAACTTCGTGCGAATTTTCTTTTAGCATTATTCCGATAATTTTAGATACATGTACGTCTTCCTTGACCAATATCGGTTTTTCCATAAGGTCTTCAATTGCTTGACCTCGGACATCTTTAAGGTGACTATATAACTGTCTGCTTACCTCTTGTGAAATCATAGTAAAGTTAAGAATCTAATGTTATTTTATATTTGTGTAAGACAAAGAAGCTTAATTCGGAATTCTATGGGTTTTAACTAGTTATGAATCCTGTCACTGAAGATATCTGGAGTTATTTCAAAAATATCTAAGAGTTACTTGATTCTTGTAGAATTATTCTCGCTAAATATATTTAAAATGTATTTGAAGGAAACTATTATCTTCTGTTGTTATATTCTTTGTAACGCCTAGTGAATTCTTTTTCAATTTCTTCTTTTTTAATTACCTCTCCTCTTCTTCCTGGGGTCCTAATTGCTTGTTGATTGACTTGTCGTCTTTCTTCTTCTAATTCATTATAACCCCTTTGAAAATCATTAATTTGTTGTTTTTTCTTCTGTAATTCTAAAGCATAGGACTTTCTAAAATATTCTTCTTCTGAATCTATACTAATATTGTTGTTCTCTAGCTCCACTATTATGTATACCATGTAATATTATATCAACATTTAATTAATCATAATAAAATTTGAATGATTTACTGAAATTTTGACATATCAATAGGTATTTTCACAAATTAATTCTATCGTTCTATACTTTAACAAGAATCATTGATTGCTACTAATCGCCCAAAAAAGCTAAATTCATGTATTAAGCATTGCAAAATACAAATTGCCAAGACTAGCTGAAAAATAATATCTATGTCGGTATAAACCTATCAATAACTTTAATGATTTGATAGTACATTGTATAGTTAGATTGAATTCTAGAATAGTTGTGTCAAAATCAATATGCTATTTGGTCCTTATGGCAATCTCAGCATGCCTTTTGTCTGCTAGTCCTATGGCGTATGCTCAAAATTCTTCGAATGCAACTGAGGGCAATAATCTATTAAACCAAGCTAAAAACACTTCAATGGATCTTGTAAACCAAGCTCCTGGTGCATTAAAGGGTGCATATAACCAAGCTAAAAACACTTCAATGGATCTTGTAAATCAGGCAGTTACTCTAATTAAGAATGATACCAATTCTAGCAAATTATTAAACCAGTTGGAATCTGATTTTGGTAATTTGATCAATGAATTTACAAACTTTTTATCTAGATAATCAGTAGATCAATTCTTTTTTTTTGACGAAATCATAGGCTTTAAGTATTTTAAAACTGACAAACTTCTTACTAACAACTAAAATTTAGCCAAGGTTGAGTGAATTCCTATAGTTACGAATTGCTCATTCGAGCGTAGTACCTTAGGACATTAATATTTTATAGGTAGAAAAATACTAATATATAGATTGATAACAATCGAGGTAAAATTCAAACATTTCGGCGAATGAATTTTGATTTGTCTTTGATAGCGGACTTTTAATATCCATATTATAATGAGAGTTTCTCCATTTTTTTTAACCTTAGTGTTTTAAGTTTGAGAATGTATTGGCTGCAAATCTTAAAATAGTAATGGTCTCGACAATTTTCCAGATATATAACTTTTTATAATTTATCTATAAATGTTCAATATATGAGTGAAAATGGGAATGAGGATACAAAGTCAAAAAATTCTGACAGAAAATTCTCTAGGGAGTTAATATTGGCTAAATGGGAAGATAGATTTGTCGCTTGGCTCATTGATTTTATAATAATTTCAATAATTACAAACATATTGTTTTATGTTTTTTCGGCACAATATTCTTTTCCGTTTTGGGGGATTTATTTTGATGGTGAAAATGGAATTGGGATAAAACAGCCTTATGAATATTTCATTGCAAGTTCGATTTTTTTCATATATTGGGTAGTGTTGGAATTCTTAACAGGACAAACAATAGGAAAAAGAGTTGTGTATATTAAGACTACTAATTTGTTCGGAGAACGAGCAAATATCACAAAAATTGCAATAGAAGCATTCGGAAAGTCATTTCTCCTGCCAATAGACATAATATTAGGATTGATTTTTTCAAGCAAGCGAAGGCAAAGAATTTTCAACAAGGTGAGTGGGACAATTGTAGTAAAATTGCGAAAATCTGATGAAGATGAAAATGATTCTATCAAGTATGTAAAAGATCAATAAACACTAAATCCTTTACATAATACCTATATCTTGTTCTTCAGGTCTCTAGTCTATAATTTTTTATTTCCTCTATTTATGAATTAGTCGCGTTCTGCATTTCTAATGTGATAATGGCATTATTTTCTAATGGTATATCTAATAAGTTAGTAGAAGGTAATATTACTGATTGATTTTCTAGAAGAATTGAAGCATTGGCCTGTATATTATTATGTAGAATATTATTAACGATGGATGCATTATCATATGAGTTCCAGACTTGCAAAAATTGTCCCAACGAAAACGATGTCTCGTAAGGAGCTTCAACGTGAATAATTCCAGAATCATCATGTGTATGTAACCAAAATATGCATTCATTGGGTATTATTCCTATACCTGCTGGAACAA
>DATELO010000231.1:0-4549 GCA_035276505.1 Candidatus Nitrosocosmicus sp. | reverse complement strand
TGGATAGGTATATTTTTTTTATAAAAAAAATTATTAAATAATGATTGAACTAAATGAAAAGAAATATGAAAATTGGAGGCAGATTACACATTCTATAATTGACATCATCATCAGTTTAGAAATTCTAGAATATTGAAATGATCTACCACTTTATTTCTTTTTTTATAAAAGCTGTTACCACGGCGTACATTCTGATAAAAGCATATGCAGGTCTATATACGAGAAAAATAAATGGAAGCAAGTAGACATATCTCAGATCATCTCTATGAGGAGAAAAAATTGCCGATGCCAAAAAAGCGACTAGTTCATTAATCAGATAAATAAACATCAAAAGTATAAACGCATATACCAAGTTTTCTGTAAATCCAAAGAAAAGTATCCAAATTAATGAAGCAGTTCTCATTACAAGTAATATAACGTCTATAAAAATCATGTCAAAAATCGCCAAAATGAAAGAAGTTTTATAAGTAACGTTTCTTTCACTGATAATATCCCTATGTTTTAGTAATGTGATCATTTGTCCGTGGGCCCATCTTAGCCTTTGTCTGAACCAGCTTTTCCAGTTATTGGGGCAATATGTCCAAGCAATTGCATCTGGAATAAATACGACCTTTTTGTTTGCCTTAAATACTTTAATAGATAAATCAAAGTCTTCAGCAATAGTATCCTTATCATACAAGCCCATTTTTTTGACAATGTCTTTGCGAAATGCTCCGAACGCTCCTGGAATAATTAACAGAGAATTCATAATACTTCTTGCGCTTCTGCCAAGCTCAAATGCTATGATGTATTCATAAGCCTGGCATTTGGTTAAAATGTTGTTGATGCCATCATCACCTCCCAATACTCTTACATTGCCAGCGACTGCCCCAACTTTTTGGTTATCCATATATTTAGCGATGTTCTTCAAAACTGTTCTTTCGATTAGGGTATCTCCATCGGTCATCATCAAGATATCGCCGGTTGCATACACACTACCAAAGTTAACCGCAGCTGCTCTTGAGCCCTTTCCTTCATTTCTCTTTATTATTCTGACTAGACCTTTTTTGGCAAATTCGTTAGCAATTTTAAATGTATCGTCTGAAGAATGATCATCAATTATTATTATTTCCCTATTAGGGTAGTTGTTTTCTAAAAGTGCCAAAATCGTGGCCTTTATATTGATTCCTTCATTATGTGCAGGTACTAAAACTGTAATCTTGGGATGATTCGTAACAGGTCTTCGAGGATGAGCTCGAATTCTAGATTTGTGCACTAATACTATTACAAGCTTACCTATGTTGCGCACAACATCAATAGAAGCGAACAATAGAATACCAAGAATTTGAAAAATCGTTAATGCTGACAACCAACTAATAAAATCAGTTTCAAAACTGAAACCAAAATAATCAAACAATCCAAGTATCAACCTTTGGCATTAGATTTGTTCATCATTATATAAAGTTGCGATAAAGGCATCATCAATCAAAAAATAAATTAAAGTGCACTGGGAGAGAAGATTTTTGAAAATTGGCTTTTGAAAGTTTCATACAACTTTGAAATATCATCAATTACGATTGCATAGATATTGTAATTTTCCATAAGATTCTTTGTGACTTCTTTTGGTTCAGAAAATAACAAGACAACCTTATGTACGCGTCCAGAAATTACTTTATCAAGCATGTTAAGTTCAAATAACTTTGATACGTTATCTTCGATATCATCACCTAAGGAACTTACAATTATAGTAACATCATTTTTTTGTGCCATAATATCGAAAGGCCCCAGAGTTTGATAACTGGAATGAATTATATAGTCGGTATTTACCTTAAATCCAAAACCTGCAAAGTATTTTTCCACATCATCTAAGGAAATCACTTGCTGTTTTATTTCTGACATTTTCGAGGCAGACAAGGAATAGGTATACGTGTTTTTCCATCCTAAATCAGTATATTTTATATTCATTTGATCGCAGTCATTACAATTAAAAGTCTGAAACGGATTTGAAAATATTATTGTGCATTTTCTACATTTAAATGCAGATTCTAACCTAAAATAATCAACACCGATTAACCTAAGCTCTTTGTTACACTTTGGGCAAACCAATTTGTCTAAACCTTTATCTTCAAAAATCATGCTAAGGTCACTATACCCACATTTGTTGTGCTCCATTACCTCACCTTTTACAAAGTCGCTTGCGCCACAATTCTGGCATATATAGCGACTATTAATATTTACAGACTGGCACTTTGGGCAAGCTATTGTTAATCCATTTGGGTGTTTTGAAAGATAATTGGAGGAGACTAATTTTTCTAAATTGTCTACAGTCGTTTTATCGCTAGTCTCGAAATCCTTAATCATGTTCTTAAACTTCTTTCCGTCTGAATCTGTCAATGTAATATTAGAATCGTACCTTTCATTTATAACACTTGAATTTGTTAACATATACTTGAGTATCTTTCTGCTTTGTTGGTTTAATAATAATTTTTTTTCTTTACGTTTCTTATTCCACTCTACTGCTGACGTATGTAATGTTCTTTGTATTAGTTTCATGCCATCATCGTTTTTAATAATATAATCCATCGCTCCCATCTTTGTCGCCAATTGTGCATCCCGTGTGTTATCAGAAGTTGACATAACCACTATGGGGATGCTTTTAGCATATTTGGCAAAGAGCTGGGCGATACCTTCTATAGTAAAATCACATAAGATTAGGTCAAAAGTAGTTTCTTGTAGTTTTTGGAAAGCCTCATCTAGAGTTGGAACGGTTTCAAATTGGATATGTTTCCCACTATTTTTCTTGATATTATAATGTGAAAAACTATCTTTGTCAATCAAAAGGGCTCTAAGATTCTTTAGTATTATAAAGTCTCTTTCTTCCCGATAACTATTCTTGAGTATTGTTCTAAGCTCGTTGATTACCTCACTATTGAGGATGTAATCATGATTTTTAATCTTTGATTCAAGTTCAAATAAACATTGAGTGATTACTTTAGTGACCTTAGAATTTGTTACCACCCCTCCTTTTACAAGCGCATTGCAAAAGTTTAACAAGTATTCGCTATAAATGACAATATCTAGTTGACCTTCCATTTTGGAAGCCGAAAATAAATTCTGAATATTTTCTAACAACTTCTTTCTAATAGCAGGCTCTTGCAGATAGTCAAGTAGTTTTAAGCTTTTTTCTACCAAGTCTAAAGAATAATCTTTGAATTCTTGAGTATAGGTAGTCACCCTATTGGGATTAGTAATTCTGTAAATATAAAGTATATCGCTTTAAGAAACAAACTAAATTCGGTTCATTGGAGTGAAATTGAATTATCAAAAGGAACTCACAATATCAAAAATCAAGCCAACAGTTAAAAAATTGTTAGTACAACCGTAATCAAACTTATTAAAGAGAGATTGCGAAAGTATAAAGAACTTTGGCAGGCACAAACAGATACCAAATTCGTTATGATGTTCTCATTATGGTATCTATGTTGTGTTTATCGGTATATACTGTAAACCCAGATCCCTTTCATTTTGAAACATATTCGTCAATCAGTCAAGATGCTTTTGAGAATAAAGAAACCAGAGATCAATATAATTCAAGTCAATGTCCCGATATAGTATCAGACCAAACAACCTCAGTTCTTTATAATTTACAAAAAGAAGTACCAAAAAGCAAGAATGCTCAAAAAAATGATCTCATCCATAACTCATTTGAATCCGCTGGTGATTCAACTATTAATAACAATCGTGATGTCGGTATTTGGTTTTATGCCAATTTCTATGAGCATACACCACCGGTATCAATAATTGACCAATTTGTCAAGTTTGATATTAATACTATTTATTTTGCTGGCTCAACTACAGTAGATTGGCAAGATCCGGATAAATTTAGATCGTTTGCTGATTTTATTTGTTACGCGTATTCTAAAGGCCTGAATGTTTATGCAGTAACCTTGGAAGATCCTTTTTTTGCATTTGCGAAAGAAAAGGAAATACAGAATGCATTTGCTAATTTTATAAAATCCACCAAAGGATTGTTTGAGACTTTTATGGTGGATGTAGAACCTCATACATTGCATCTTGCAGACCCTCTTCTGTTTGTCCCTCAATATATCAGAATGTCTTTAATTCTCCAAAACGTGGCAAATCATCACAACGTAACTTATGTGGATACAGTTCCATATTGGTACCACTCTGTCATCAAAAATATTGGCATTTCTTCAGGAATTGATATTTTAGGAGGAAACGAAGTGAATTTTATGGATTATAGTTATTCATTCAATCAATCTATTACTAATATCAATAAAATCATGACGGAAATTAAAAAGCCCTTTACGATTAGTATAAAGGTTACACCTGGATATGGTGACCCTTATTTGAATGAATTAGAATTGACAAAGACCATCAATTACCTTCAAAATAACTCTATCCCTTATGGTATTTTTGAATCTCAATATCTTCTTAGAAATATGCATGACTTATCTAAAAGATGATGCTCTTTAATCTTTCTTGGGAAAAAATTCTAACTTCATTTTAAATTCGCGGGGGCTCAACTCTCAATAATACTAAATCAAGA
>DATELO010000230.1:0-3915 GCA_035276505.1 Candidatus Nitrosocosmicus sp. | reverse complement strand
GTTCTCAAACTGAACTTTAAAAATACTTATATCACAATTAGAACGCAACTACTTTGACTCAATTTGTTTGAATCCAAAATCCTTCTAAAAGTACGGACCAAAACCAGAGGATATTCATACTTACTCTTTTTGACGTAATGTTTTTTTTCTATTTTTAACATCCGATATTTTTGTAATATCTTTTGACCGAAATCTTTATGGTGATGATCAAAATAGAACAGGCATTGATCAGAGGTATTACGCCAACAATTCACTAATATTCGGAAAACAATATTACATTGGACGGCAGAGCGGTCGAATTGTGCTTGCTCTATTCCTAAGGATTTTCATCCAGTTTGTGATGATCATGAGTACAATTGCCACGTTAACCAAAACTCGCCTGTATGGTTCTATCCGTGGTCCTTTGATCATTCTACTACTAGGTATTGTATCGTTCCTTTCGATGTTTATATCTTAATTCCAATTCTAAACACAGAATGTTCATATAACCAATATCCTTTGTTAAATTCAGATAATGAACTAAGAAAATGTGCAAGTCTATTCAAGATCATGTAAGCATTGTAAAATCCACTTTAGAGGGCAACGTAATACCAAATGATCATATGATAAGAGTACAGTCGCAACTATTTAGTTTCACTCTGCCTAATCATAATATTTTGGATATAAAAAGTAATATTGCTAACCAGGTAATAATTGAAGGGTCCTGGATATTTATTCAGCGTCTCTAAGTTGGAACATACATTATCACATTCAGAGGAGCTTATGAATCAAATCTGAGAACCAATTAAATGAAGGCACCACGTTTACGATTCCAATAGGCTGGAATTATGAGACAACTTATAAATTAGTGCTATTGCCTCAAAAAATATGTTTTAAAATGAGTTAGCAGGGCAATTCACTAAACAAGTTATTCAATCCACTCCAAATTGCAAAATTAACTTGATGGTCATTCTTTCCGACTTCTAGAATACAGGCCTTTGTTAGAAAATATTGATAATTTCTCGGTTTTGACAAAATAGGTTAGAAACCCTATAGTGCTACAATTGGTAAACCAAGAATTTTCAAATTTAGCCTGTAATTGAAGGTTATAATATTGACACTCTATTCCTAATAGATCTTAATTCATATCTGGCTGAAATCGTAAACCATCATATAGCAAACAGGACTGGTTAATAAAAGGACTTACAAATTGCTAGGTGTAGATCAATATGTTATTACACCCTACATTAAATCAATTATTCAATCTTTATAGATGGTACACCTAGCGAATAATTTTAATAAAACCTCGAAGAACGATCTAGTTTTATTATCTTATTTTTTTGGGATGTTTCCCAATGATGAGGCGATTCTGTAATTACTAATATAATCTTACAGTAACCTCAAAGAATCAGAACCAACCTTTGTAATTTACATCTTAGTCAAGATACAGTCAATTAAACACATGAATTGTTAGACGTTCCTTAGAAAGATTAATAGGATCTTTGTCGAACCATTAACAAAGAAGGAAGGCTCCTTGAAACGATGAATATTATATACTTTAATAAACGTGAAATTCTTCATAAAAAGAAAATTTTGCTACTTATAATTATTTAGCAAACCAACAATCAGCTAAGGTAAACCGAGATCTTACCAAAATAATATTACTTATAAAGTTTTAATTAATAAAATTTAGAATAGGAACGATTGTTTGTACTTAGCTGTAAAATTAATAAAAAGTTGTAGGTGTTCTATTTACCTAAACAGAGACCTACGGGGACAGATGTATTACAGTTGTTGTCATTAAATAGGTTGTTGTTTACGTTTAATGGAAGTCCATTTGCGTTGTTGATATCAACTCCACCGTTATCTAATATGTTATTGGAGTTTACGACATTATCTCGGCTTTGACCATCAAAGAACAATCCACTGACTGATCCCTGAATTGTATTGAAGGAAACTTCATTTGATGCAGAGTTTACAAATGTTATTCCTGCAAGGTCATTTGCTTTGAAGAGGTTTGTTACCAAACTGGAGCCCGTTGAAGAGTGAGATGCAACACCTATGTTATTGCTAAAGAACAGATTATCCTCAATTGCAGTATTTGCGGAGCCAGTATTAAATGAGCCTATCTGATTTTGGGTAAATGTTACTGCAGAAATCCTGTCATCTTGACCCCCAGTATTTAGTACACCTGCTTGGAAGTTTTCGATAATTCCTGGACCGACTATGTTCACATTATCCATGTCACTAAGCATAACTCCTACTTTAGAAGTTGAAACGCCTGGGCCAGAGATAGTGTGTCCGTTAAGATCTACTGTAATACCATCTGCTCCGATGATTAACCCGTCTGTTTTACAATCTAAGTTAGAAGTTAATTGGACGCTTTGTTTAATTACTTCGCCACATGAGACACTTGCACTTATTGGTGCTGTTGCTGTTTCAGAAGCTTGTGTTTCGCTTGCCGTTGCTGTTGCTGTCTCCTCTTCTGCTACAGCTTCGCGTTCTTGCTCAGAATTGCCATTTTGATTTGCTTGGATGCTGATGTTATTGCAGCTGCCTACCGTACTACCTTCAGACAAGCATTCAGAACTTTGAGAGCTTGAACTTGATTGACTAATTCCACTTTGAGATCTGTTGTCTCCATCTTCGCTGTTTTGAGCTGCAGCTTGATTTCCTCCGCTACTTCCCCCGCTTTGGGCAAAGGCCAGTGAAGCTGATGATGAAACCGTGAAGCTAAAAACTAGTAAAGATGCTAGTATTGCAATCGATAAGATTTTCTTGGTTTGTATTGCCATTTACAATATGTATATTCTAAAAAAATATATCGATTTTCAGTAATTTTCTAATAACAAACCACATTGGTTTTGTAATTGATAATTGTTATATTTATTTCGTCATAATTAGCCGATTAACTAATTTAATCCCCAAATCGTATCTCACATCACAATGAATCTATAAATTTGACGAAATCTGGTGAATGCACCGACTTTGTCTTGTCCCAAACGGATAAAAATTTAGGTATCGACTTCATAGCCTTAGCAGATGACATCCACCTCAACCATAATTGATCATCTATCACCCGCGTTTTATGCAATCTATAAATAAATTCATACAAATCGATAAAGGCCCTTAACATGTAGAATTGATCTGGACTGTCTACGAGAGCAAAGCGATCTGCAAAAAAAGGACTCTCACGAGCCATTTTGATAAATGGTTCGGAGGTTTCAAGCTTGAGACGAGCCTCAATCATACGCGCATAAATTTGATATTCGCTTTGGAGCCTCAAGTTTTTTCGGTTTACCACTAATGTAAGTATTGACAAAAATAATAATCCCGAGGTTATGATGGGTAGGTATTCTAGTAAACTGACCATTAATCAATAGGTGGTGTAATACCATTTAAAAAATTTTGAAGGGTTTATGAATCAGATATGATTTGCAACACTTCATCCATTCACGGTGGCAAATCTACTAAGATATTAAGTAGCGAAATTTATACTCCTACCTGTAATTTACTATCTAATAATAATAGCCTATTTCCTATTCATTAATGATTTTTGTCATTAATCATGAACACTAATCATTCAAGCTTTACTTCACGATATCCATATTATACCCTGTTATATCAAATTTATATGCTATTAATGTGAAATAATACCATTTTATATATATTATCTAACTGTCATTTATAGGTTTTATAGTTAATGCCTTATATACTTGAATTTGAAAGATATGATGAAGAAAG
Organism: Candidatus Nitrosocosmicus sp.; assembly: GCA_035276505.1. Taxonomy (GTDB): domain Archaea; phylum Thermoproteota; class Nitrososphaeria; order Nitrososphaerales; family Nitrososphaeraceae; genus Nitrosocosmicus. Next base: position 192 of record DATELO010000230.1, on the reverse strand, counting down.
ATTATGGCCCAAATGCCAGCATTAATTCCAAAAGAAGTTGAAATTCAAAGACTAAAAAAGATCTATTTGATGGTCATTATGCTAGGATCTATTGCTGCATCAGTAGAAGTAGATAACTTTGTTGATGGATCACTACACCAAACAGCAATTAGAGATAGTGCATTCACACCAGCTCACTGGTGGTTGTACAGT
>DATELO010000229.1:0-2219 GCA_035276505.1 Candidatus Nitrosocosmicus sp. | reverse complement strand
AACCGGCTCATTTTTGATTTTCACATAGCGATCAAAACCAACATCGATCCAGATCACAATAACAAAAAAGCTTAATTTATCATTTGGTATAAACCTGCTATTATCATGTTATGAAAAGCTGAAATCTTATATATTCAAGGGTCAAAGACAAGTTTCAAAATCTTACGAAAGTAAGTTAAAATGTTTGATTAGAATGAAGATTGATGTTTTGCAAAAAAAACTTTCTTTGCTGTCAAAACTATTTGGTGCTAACCCAAGGGTTTTGTTAATGTGAATGAAGGGCCGCCGTCCATTATTACAAAACAAGAGAAAAAAAATTTTGAAGAATTACATCCTAAACCATCTGAAGTTAAGCACGCTACTGATTTTAGTAATGGGTCGTTGAGTAATAATACATATGAAGTTACAAATTTGTTGGAATGTGAGGGCCTCGGGGGGTTCAAAGAGCTCTTCCACCCTTTACAATATCTCAGAAGCTACTGAATTTAGTCATGTCAGCACGACTAATGCTACGAAAAACAGTAATTTGGGTTCAAATCAGCGCCGGGGGAGGGATTTGAATTAATAAGTGTGGTTGTTGCTACGGAATTTCTTTCACCCACTATTACTTATTTAGGATTAAAACAGTAACTTCGTATGTTGATCTATATGTAAATGTATTCCAATTAATTCTAGATTTACTTAATTTTGTCTCGATGAAAGTATCTTCATTAGATAGTTAAATAAAATGAAAGTCTTAGCTATAACTGCCATAACTACGTATCACAACTCAAAAGAAGAATCTCTGAGTTCTATAGCAATATAAGAATCTCATTCTTTTAAACAAAAATTTTTTAATTGCGGGAATTCTGGCTGGATCTCTGGATATTGGGGCCGTTTAATATATAGCAGCGGTATACGTAGGCAACAATCTCGCAATAGCAATCCTTTCTCTTACTGTGGACTTCTTTGGTTTATACCATTACATTTAACATTTTGTTTTATACAGATAATAAAGAAAGATACAGAGACGAAGCTAGAAAATTTGACAAACGTAGGATTAAATTACATGCAATCTAATTAGTTACCATCCTAGGTATCGATGATGTCATATACCTGTTTCCTTAACTTACAAATTATCATTCTTTTTGGCTATTTGAAATTATTCTTCTGATGATGAAACATTAGAAATGCCAGTAATTTCAGTGTCCCTCAGATTTTTTCCCCTTTTTACGTTGTTTATATAGAAAAGCCATAAAGCCACTTAGTCCCAATCCGATTGTAGTTATAACGCCCCATAGTTCTCCAATTGGCTGGATAGACTTTGTAAAATTTTCTAACTGCTCATTAAATGATAATGGCGGTAAAATTGTTAACGTTAGATCTGAGGACTCCAACATACTAATAGTTTTATTATTATAGAAGGTATCACCTCCTCGATTTGTTATTGTTTGGGGAAATGATATATTTGCTGATATTTGTATTGGTATCTGTTTTGATGCACTGTTTGTTAAGTCATTTTCCGATGGTGTAGTAATATGCAATATTACGCTATTATTAAGGTAAGGTGAGATGGTTATATTATTTGGAACAAATTTGACACTTAATCTGTCTTCCTTTTTGTTTTTTATAGTATTATTGCTTAAGTCAGTATAGTTAATTCCAAGGATGGCTTTTGAGACTAAGGCAGAATTTGTATTGATGATTACTAAGATATCCTTTACTTCATTTGATTTCATGATTACATTAGATGTAGACGGTATGATTGTAAATTTTGGTGTTGGTATAAGTGACCAACTTGAAGTATCTATTTGTCTACAATAATTACCATCAACAGGATATAAATCTGCAATATAAAATAATAATTTGTACTTGTCTGGATTTCCTATTGAGTTTAAATCAATTGAAAAATCCACAAAGTCCTTATCATTAAATGGAAATGAATCGAATGATTTGGTTTGAATTAATTTTTTATTTCCAAAGGCAGAAATCTCATAAACATTTCGAGTCCATTGAGGATTTTCTGGTTCGGTTGGACTAGACAATTCCACTGTATAATCAATTCCCTTGTCAAATACAGATAGTATATCTATAACCATTACAAATTGTATGATTCTTGGTGAAGAAGAGGAAGAGGAAGAGGAAGAAGACAACGAATCAAGTAAAAAGTCATCAGATGTAGCAGCAGATGCAGAAGCATTTGCGGAGAAACCAAATGATGGCGAGAGAGTTTCGTTTCT
>DATELO010000228.1:0-2993 GCA_035276505.1 Candidatus Nitrosocosmicus sp. | reverse complement strand
CAATTTGCTTTTGTGGATTCTCTTCTTGGGTGCTAATTTGTTTCAATGGATTTGTTACAGAGGTTGACGATGGGGTTTGGGAGGAGAAACCAGTTTCATTTTTGCAGCAAATACTGTTTGAAGGAGTGATTATGCTATTCTTATTAGTTTCTATCTTTTTCAAAGGACTTGCAACAGTAGAGGTTGCGGAATCTGGCGTAGAATCAAGTTCAGAAGTGGTAGACGGATCAGCATTTGTCTCATCAATTTGCTTTTGTGGATTCTCTTCTTGGGTGCTAATTTGTTTCAATGGATTTGTTACAGAGGTTGACGATGGGGTTTGGGAGGAGAAACCAGTTTCATTTTTGCAGCAAATACTGTTTGAAGGAGTGATTATGCTAGCTGGTGTCTCTTCTCCAAAAGTTGCAGGAGAGAACATAGTTGAAACAAAAAACAGTGGAAGTAATAGAACAAGTATAGTGAAATAATTAATGTAATGCATTAGTATTAAATTTATAAAATAAAATATAGGAGTTTAATATAATTGAACAACAAAATCATTTTGTTAACAATTAGAGGAAAAATATAGCGTGATCTTTTAGCAGTAAAAGCTAACCATTCAGGAAGTATACCGTGTGTCTATTTTGGTGAAACTAGACGAAAAGCATATGGGGGCAAGATTTGTGCGTTTCTAAATATTGTGAAATATTTAATGGCTCAACGCACATGAAAATTTTTTTCCCTGTAGGTGCATATAGTTCAAGTAATTTGAAATTATAATGGCACTATTGACCTAACATGATGATGATGACATTCACAAGTATGAATTATATCCTTCCCCATAATGGATCTTCCGTCCCTATCAAATTAAGCTTGAAGGAAAGATTATTGTAACGTTATAACCACTGCTAAGTATCTATTACAAAATTAAATAATTATTCAACAAGCATTTATTCTTCAAGAACTGTTATCTTGCCGTAACGGCCAATATTAAGGCTATTCTCACCCCTAAATGCTTGAGTATATCCATTATCAATGGAAATCCTATCACCTTCTTTTACCATCTTAATCTGATCATCCCATAATGATAACTTTATGCTACCAGTCTCATCTGAAATCATAGCATCAGCAACAAGGGCAGATCCTCCTGCTCGTAAGTTAACCGTTCTTGGTTCACTAATTTTATCAATAGTCCCTTCCACTGTCACGTGTCTCATATCATTTGTTAGTTCACTAATCTTCATAGTCATTTTCTTATGTCTTCAGTTCTAATTAATATTAAAATTTGTCATTTATTTGTTTGTTAATTATTTGGCTTTTGTGATAATATGTAGTGATCAAAAGATTATAATACAGAGTTTTATTCAATATTTTGCAAAGGAGGAGTCGCGTAGCCTGGTCAAACGCGCAGGACTCAAGATTTGAGATAAGAAATCCCGTCCTTTAGGGGTTCGTGGGTTCGAATCCCACCTCCTCCATCCATCTTTTGAGTTAGGTATAATAGTAATTTAACTTAGAAATACCCGCCATGATTTTCACAAATATAGGTTCTTATTCGATATAGGATTGTAAACTAAGCTTTACTTTTCAACTACATAGAAATCGTAAGATTTGATCTTGTTTTGTCGCATCAGCTTATGGAAGTAAAATTCTAATACTGAATAAAATGCTGGAAATGACTCTAGCAGACCAAGAAACGGTGCAAGAATTAGAGTTTGAATGTGCAGGATAACTCTCTTAAACCACCCTATCTTCGTATACTTTAGATTGAGAAATAATCCCACTTGGTATGATAGGAGCCATACAGTGCTTGAGAACAACAAAATCAATGCAAGAGTACTATCGAATATTTGTATATCAGTTAGCGGTCTAAATATCTCATTGTAACTACTATTAATATGTGTAAGTCTGTCGAGCCAAACAAAAACATCAAAGGCAATGTTATTGTTCCAATCAAAACTCGCATAAGATAACACACTCAGAACCTTGGGTATATTGATATACATTGCAAGACCTAGTGATATAACCCCTGAAACAAAGCCCAAAAAGAATGATGTGCACTTGTATATTAATCGAAACTTAAAGAATTTGGAAAAGTTTTCAATATTCTGTAGATTACCGATAACCCATCTTCGTCTTTGCATGAAGTGGTCCTTTATATTTAATGGGGGCTGCTCCAAGAGAATTCCACCATGCCAGCCCATAGAGTTCCTTCCATATTTCTTGAATAATTCATATCCAAATCTCTGATCTTCTGCTAAAATTGGGCCAAATTCCCAGCCGATTTTATCTTCCACATCTGACCTTACCAAGAGATTGCTTCCGTGCATGTGAATTGGAGGAGGATTGTGCATGTGGGTTACGCATTCAAAACAACCAAAAGCCCTCATTGATTCTGCTAGAGCAGTAATTCTATTAGCTTTTTCAAATTTCAGTGGGTAGAATATAGGTCCTTCGCTCGCAATACCCTTTTTTTCCCTGATAAACTTTAGTATTGAAAGAATGGTTTGTGGTACTACGTAGCTCTCATCATCCATGTGGAATATCCAATGATCTGAATTTTGCTTCTTTAACTTTCTCCTGTGTATTATAGCATACTGCAATGCTCTGGCCTTTTTTATAGCGTTTGGTGAAAAAGATCGATCTACGCACAATACTTCACATGGCACATCTTTCAATGTCGTTTCATCATTGACATCCTCGGTAACTATGAGAATTTCATATTTTGAATAGTTTGTAGATTTACAAGATTCTATAATTGATTGAATTCCACGTTTTACTACACTTGTCTTTGTGGCAGATTTGGTAGTAATTTGAAAAATAATTTTAGGATCATTTGGGATTCGTCGGAGATCCTTTTCTATAAATTGACGATTATTTCGTACAAATCTATAAAATAGTTTAACTGCGTTAGGGATAAAGAATATCCATAAAATAGTAGCTATCATTAAAGCAGGATTATCAATCAATTAAATATCTAATGTTATTATTATTTAATAATTTAATCGTTTTTT
>DATELO010000227.1:0-5081 GCA_035276505.1 Candidatus Nitrosocosmicus sp. | reverse complement strand
ATGCTGATTGTTGGGCACATGTTGTAACTATTACATGTGGAAACCACAAGTATTTTTTGAACTAATTATAAAAACCTATGCAAATCTGATTAAACCTTTTTTTTAATATTTTCAGAGAGGTTCAATAATTTTTCTTTAATTTCTTTAACTGGGCTAAAATTTTAAATAATATGTAGCCTGTTAGTATCTCTATATCAAAATTATGGAATTTTTTTTTTGTTAAATTAAAATTATAATAAACTCTGGAGAAATGACATAGTAACATCCTTCGAGTCCTGTCTTATTATCAAAATCGACATCTTTGTTTTAGTGGATAACAACATAGAGTCAAAATTTAATTTTGCACTTTCCCCTAACTTAAACTGTTTAGATGGCTTTGGACCAACCTATCGTCCTTATTATTATTATTATTATTATGATTATTCATGTTCGTTGCCGGCCATATGGCTAATCAATATGGGAGTGCGACTACCTTTTTTTTCTTATATAATCTTTGAGGCTTGGTTGGAGATTGCATAAAGGAATAACAAAAAAAGAAAGAGACTAACCATTAATATTACTTAAATCTTTAGCACCGGTCATTGATTCATATATTATTTCTTTCATCCTGCTTATAGACAGATTAAAGAATAATCGTATCACTGGAAGAAACTTGCCTTTTAAATATAGTAATGACAAAAAAGACTATATCTCAAAGTATACTAACTATGGGCATGTCTATAAGGGATTAACCGATTAAACATCAAAATCAACACAGAGAATATAGACAATGATGGTCTCATGATAGCAATGGGCATATCTGGTAAATAGTTTTACAAAGGCCGTTAGCTATAACATACGTATTATAATTTGTTGAAATATAAGAATGGATACTCAAATGAGTTTTAATTTGGTCGTGGACAATCTTACTGATTATATCATCCAAGATGAGACTTCCATTTTGCTTCTTTCATCCACCTTATCAGCGAATGAGTCTTGTAATCAAAAAGCGTGGAAACAGAAGGAAAACCTCAATAATTGATTCTCGTGGTGTCTTAATAATCAGTTTTATTCTAATTTTCATTAGGAGGCTGAATGAATATCCAGGGTATGTATTCTTACAAAAGAAAAAGACTGTAGATTATCAAAGCACTGTACAAATGCCTGGATTTTACTTCTTAGTTGTTGATATAATGACAAAGACAGTTCATAATCTAGATGTTAAGGTTCCCATATACTTAGAGGTAATTGATTAAAAGTTCAGTAGTAATAGCCACCGAGCAGAATCTCACTCATTGCAGAATGCTTGAGAAACATGAGGCGGAGCAGCCTAGACTTTACCTGCCTTTTGGTAAATCTTATCTTCCATAGAAGGAGGGCTTTGTTCTCCATTGTCAACTCCTTCACCAATATTTTCAAAAGACCGATTATTGCAACTCGATGATGGTGGAGCAGTATCCACTGATACACACATAGTATTCGGCTTTGACGATATGAAAATCTTGTACTTTCTTGTGGTAAGTGTGTTGGTTATAGGTTCAAAGTGATCATACTCCGTATGAGAGCGAGGCTCTGACTAAACCAACTCCTTGATGGAGCGGCTATCCAACTACCCATAAGATGATGAATGGATGTTTGCCACTGTCTGCATAGCCAACAAAAGAAAAAGAGGAGGATGAACAAAAAAATTGTTTCACCTTAGAATAGATGTAGGAAAAAGAAAGTGTAGAGCAGCCCTTAAGAATACCTACTGGATGAATTCTTTTTTGGTAATCATGCAAACGAGATAAGTGGTTTACTTTCCAGAGTAAAGACTAATTTAAACACTACCACTCAAGCAGTAATCGATTCTACAGACAACATGTGGATAAGAATCCATGATACACTATAAGAAAATGGAATTGATTCGATACTAGCAAATCCATACTTGACAAAGATAATAGCCGAAGCCAAGAAGGTAACAAACAGAGGTCAGTGGATGTCTGATAAATGGCAAAAGCAAAACAAGAAAGGCTATCTAAAGATTCATGTTGTGGTAGACCTAAAAAACAAAGGAAATACTTGCATTAGAGGTAACCAGTGAAAATAGTACATGATAGTATGATGCTAAAGAAAGTGGTCGAACATGAACTGGACAGTTCAAGTTGTAGCATCAGAATGAGTAATAAAAAATAACAAATCGTTAAATATAATTAGAAGAATATCTGCATCGGCAGATGGAGACTATGATTTGAATTCAAACTTTCGGTATCTAGAGGTGAAAGGGATCAAACCTGGAAAAAGGTAAGGAAGAATTATATAATATCAAGTAGAAACAACCACCTAAGAAACAGGGAAGCAAAATTACAATCGAATGATTTGCCTAAATGAACGATGAAAAGAAAGTACAGACTTAGATGGATGTTAGAGACGAACTTCTCGACTATAGAGAGAACGTTTGATAAATATTTGTCTGCAAATAGATTTCAAAATATGGTAAAGGAAATGATGATAAAAGTGTCATTGTATAACCTGTTTATAAGGATATGATATAACAAGCATAAAATGATGGAAGGACAACGAATTAGGAAACAAAGCGCTTCGTAAAATAATTCCCACATTTAATTTTGATATAAAATTTATTGCCTTACCTCTCATGATACAGGAACTATATATTGATAGTGGCTCTAAATTGATGAAAATTTAGTCACTGTGGTTCACCTTACTCGGATTCTATAGAGTATCCCTAAACTGTTTAATTCTTTCGGATGTTTATAGACACATATAGCATCTATTCTATGAAAACAATGAAATAAGAAAGAGTATTCCAGAACTTCATGATTGATCAATGGTTTAATCTCCTTAACTTAATTTTTTTAAAGTTTTTGAGTGAAACTTTTGAGAAATTTGATTCCCTTCTAACTTTAATTAAGATATATTTGACACTGGTGAATGCTATCTTGCTGTTAATTTTACTTTATATTTTTTGTTTTTCTATGCTGCCTATACTGCACATATCGTATTCAATTGAGCAGGAGGTTTTACATGTGGATGAATTTGGAGTAACCAAGATTTATCCAACAAAAGAAAATGGTAGAGAGTGGTTTGCAAATATGGAAGATATTAGGAATGATCCTCTCTTTTATACAGATTCCGAACTTACGCAACAACAAGATGGATCATGGCAGGTATCTGCAGAAAATTTACCTTCAGAAAATCAGGGGCAAGTTAGACTGCAAATAGGGACTTCTGACAACAATACGTCAGGCGGTAAAGAACAATGGAAAAATGTGGAAATTACAGGGTATATGAGAGTTGTTGAAACTACTGGAAATGACGAATATAAGTCATCAGATTTAGAGAACATATTTCAATGGTATGCACGTGGAGGGAAACACGGCAGTGATGTACCTTGTGAAGGAACATCACTAAAGGGAAGAATTAGTCTAGATGGTCATGCATCATGGGTTAAAGAAATATGGCATTCTGGAGGATATACTGATGAGAAATCTTTAGTTAAAGCGTCATCTCCCCTTGTATCAAAAAAAGATGACTCAGGTAGGTATTATGATGGCCGATGGATCGGCTTTAAGGTAGTTATATTTAACATAGATGAGGAAAAAGCAGTGAGAATGGAATCTTATATAGATGAATACGCATCAAATGATTGGAGGCGAGCGAGCACAGTGACTGATACGGGAAATTGGACATCATACAGTGAAAATTTTTATGATGAAGATTGTGATAAGCCTAGAAATTATGTTATAACAAACGGTGGTCCTATTGTAGCATTCAGAAGTGACGATATCATTTGGGATCTCAAAAACCTCAGCGTCAGAGAAATTGATGCCGTTTCATCTATACAATAGAATTAATAGGACCAATACATAGAGAATTTTGGTGAAAGATAAAACTATAATTCACTGATCAACGATTATGTAGTAAATTGTATTAGATAAACACTAACGTATCCATATTAGAATTTTACAATTATACTCTTTTTCAGTATCATAGCATTTTGATTCTCTTAAATTGGCTCAAAATTATTTACACCTTATATTATGATATACTCAAACAAATCACTGGATACGGGATACGGAGCTTTTTCATATCAATCTTTTCTTGAACTATCACTTATTGGCAGTACTATGCAAATAGTGATGCACATTCAGTAACGTAAAAGGATAACAAATACTCCCGCAAGTTTATAACTACATGCAGAAAATAGGTATACTTATATATAAAATAATTTAATAAGTATCTTCAAAATTGAAAGGATTAATTATAGGTACTATACTTTTGATTGTTTTATTGTTTTATATCAAGCCACTAGTAGTAGAAGCTATCCCCTCTGATCAGCGTAATGTTTTGATTAAAAGTTGGGCTCTTCCACCACCTACCAATCAAACCAATAACTTTGCTCTCACCAGTTCGTTTAGTGGCAGTGAGATATATTTTGTAGAAAGTAGTTCAAATAATATAGGAAGACTTGTTCCACAAACTAATACGATTACACTATGGGAGCTACCAAGTGCTAATAGTAATCCCACTTCAATAGATTATAGCCCTTCTGGCGCGGTTTTTTTTGTAGAAAGTAATTCAAATAAAATAGGAAGACTTGTTCCGGCGACTAATACAATAACAGAATGGACTATTCCGTCAAATTCTTCTTCTAACTCTTCAGGGTACAATAATTCGGGCGTAAATGACAATCTCACACAACTCAGCTCGTTGAGTGTTGACCCTTCAACTGGTAGTGTATATTTTGTAGAAAGTAATTCAAATAAAATAGGAAGACTTGTTCCGGCGACTAATACAATAACAGAATGGAGCATGCAACCAAGCTTACCACAAATACAATCTATGACCTTAGGGTTCAGCGGAAATGAAATATACTTTGTAGATAACAACGCAAATAAAATTGGGAGACTTGCACCTACTACTAACCTTGTTACTGAATGGGACATACCTACTTTTAATAGTCTTCCTACTTCTGTAAAATTTGACCCTTCAACTGGTAGTGTATATTTTGTAGAAAGTAATTCAAATAAAATAGGAAGACTCTTACCTTTTTACAATGATTTTACCGAATGGACTTTGATGGAAAAGACATCAAATATTGA
>DATELO010000226.1:0-4050 GCA_035276505.1 Candidatus Nitrosocosmicus sp. | reverse complement strand
TTATAAAATATATAATTATTATAATTATAACAGTGTTATCCTAACGAATATTTATATTATGTATTCATACATAAAATTTTGTGTCATTCTTAACGATAAAAGACCTAAATGTCAATATTGATGATAAAAAAATACTCAATGGTGTTAATTTAGAGGTCAACAAAGGTGAAGTTCATGCCATTATGGGATTAAATGGCTCAGGCAAAAGTACATTGGCCAATGTTTTGTTGGGGCATCCTCGTTATTCTGTAATTTCTGGAGATATTTTAGTTAATGATGAAAGTATTATTGATCTAAAAACAGACGAGCGAGCAAAAAAAGGACTCTTTTTAGGTTTTCAGTATCCGACAGAAATATCAGGTGTAGGATACAGTCATTTTTTACGTAATGCCTATAATTTATTAAGTAAATCGCTGGGTGCAGAACAAAAAGACCGTGAAGTTTTCATAACGGTAAAAGAATTTCATGAATATCTAAAGCGAAACCTGGACAATGTTGGTTTAGATCCAAGTTTTCTAAGTAGATATCTAAACGAAGGTTTTTCTGGGGGAGAAAAAAAGAGGTCAGAAGTAATGCAGATGCTTGTTTTAAGGCCCAATCTAGCAATTCTAGATGAACCTGATTCTGGACTGGATATAGACGCCGTAAAGGCAGTTGCTGAGGCTATAAACAAACTAATTGAAACAGGGGCAGGGGTCATAGTTATTACCCATTATGCTAGGATTTTGCGTTATCTTAACAAACTTGACAAGGTACATGTAATGTCAAAGGGAAAAATAATAAAATCAGCAGGAAAAGAGCTGTCAGAGGAACTTGAAGCAAAAGGCTATGCATGGCTAGGATTATCTGACGATACTCAATAGGTTTTTTTTACAAACACCAAGGTAGCAAGTCAGTCCCTAGATAAATCGATTTTTTATATCTTTAAAATTTTAACAATAGTTATTTCTTTAGGTAAGTGATTTAGCTAACATTGAAATGCAGATGTTAAGTGTATATATGATAATATGCCCACTTTTTATATTTAAAGATGCAGAAATTATTGAACAATATTTTTTTGTTGTTCTTGGAATACAGAAAACACAAAGATAGGTAAAATTATGACATATGATATTTTTATAGGTACCATATCTATAGAATTAGGATATATATTCGGTAAGTGATGTTAAATGAAAAAGAAAGTTAGAATCATAACGAATGATGAAATTACCAGGGATCGAGGGACTTTTTTGGACAATGTGGATTCTCATTCCTTTCAAAACCTAGATAGCCAGCTTGAGGATAAAGCCAACAACAACAACAATGCTATGTCTGATAATATAGTCAAAGACAAGTACAAAAAGAAAAAAGTTATGAGTAAAAATAACAACGTAACTAATCTTGGACTCAAGTATACCAACCCTTCGCAAAGAAATCATTCTTCCATTTACGAATGAATTAGCATCGGTAAACCTTGGACAGAGACCAGTAAAATGCAATTCACTGTCCAAATAATAATATGTTAACTATTTATTAATTTAAAATGCCATCAAAATTATGAGAAATAAGAATAAGACTTTATCAGAAGTTGATAATAATTTGACCAATTCTAAAAGAAATAATACCGATAACACTTCCTCCACCCCTACCACTAATAAAAATTCCAATAGTGAGAATGTGCAAAATAGTGATAAACCTGAAATGTTCTTTACCTTCACCTTTTACAAGGTCGATCCGAAATGGCGCTGGCTAAACGAGATGGGCAAAGATGAAGCGTCGCGTGAATTTCTTGAATTACTTGAAGCAGCAAGCAAAAGAATGAAAATTCAGACCTATTCTACAATTGGACTAAGACACGAAAGTGAGTTTATGATTTGGACCATTTCACCTTCGCTAGAAAATATTCAGGTTCTATCTTCAAAAATTTATACTACTATTTTGGGAAAATATATAGAACCTGTTTCTACATTTCTTTCTTTAACTCGAACATCGACTTATTCAAACCAGGTAAAACTTGGATTCGAAACAGACAAAGACCCTTTGCAGTATGTGATAGTTTATCCTTTTATTAAATCTCGAGAATGGTATCTTTTACCGTTCGAAAGAAGAAAGGAAATGATGGACGAACATATCAAGGTTGGAAGGAAGTATCCTGATATTTTTCTCAATACCACCTATTCATTCGGAATTGACGATCAAGATTTCATGCTAGCTTTTGAAACCAATAGTCTGTCAAGATTCCAAAATCTGATTATCGAGTTACGTGAAACTCAGGTCAGCAGATATATAATTAAAGACACTCCGATGATACCATGTGTTCGAAAGGACATGGGTGATATCGTAAAGAGTTTGGGATAGAAACTGTGTATATCAAGAACAAAAGTTAACAATATTTATTTAGAATTAAGGTACATTTGTAATTATAGGTGCTTATATGGTTTTTAGTTTTCATTTAGATGATAATTTTAACGGTAAGATAGTTCATGACCATAAAATTGTTCAATTAAATACCACTACTACTACTACTACTACGACGCCCGACATAGATTTAAAAAGTAAATCAAGGTCATCGGGTGATCAATCTCCTCCTCCTATTTCTAGTGATAATAATATCAAAAATAGTCTGGATAATGGTTTACAATCCAATTCCAATTCCAATTCCAATTCCAATCCGAATTTTCTGGGTGCCCTAAAGGAATGGGCCGTTGTATGTGAGGCAATAGAGTCAGGAGATCAAATTTTGCTATTCAGGAAAGGGGGAATCATGGAATATCGTAACGGATTTGAGTTAAAATTTAAGGATTTTTTCTTATTTCCAACATTTGAACATCAAGCAAGAGAATCCATACGTCCTAAATACCATGCAGTTTTTGACCAGATAGAAAAAAATAACACGATCAATGGGGCTGAAACGACTACTACTACAACAACAACGACGACAGAAAATAATAACAATTCGTCTTCTGCTTCAAAGAATTACACTGAAATCACTTCATTTGTTGAGATTACACATTTTAGCGAAGTACCTAGTTTAGATCGGCTAAAAGCATTAGAGGATTTCCACATTTGGACAGATGATTATCTTAAAATGCGATTCAATTACAATCCCAAAAAACCACTGCATCTACTGCTTTTGCGAGCATACAAGTTAAAAAAACCTATCCAAATCATGAATAAACCTCAATGGATAGGTTGCAAATCTTGGATCCAAATAGATTCACATGACCAGGATCTCGATTTGCATTTGGCAAATAATTCTCTATCAGAAAATCCATTTGAATATTTGAAATCTATCAGTAACCCTTGTATAGACGACAATAATTTCAATAAATTATCTGAAAAAGTGAGGAGTATAATTTAATGAAATATCGAAATTTGGGAAATACTGGAATTCAAGTTAGTGAGATTGGATTTGGGACCTGGACTTTGGCACTAGATTGGTGGGGAAAAAAACTCGAGGAAGAAGAATCCATAAAGATGTTAAAACATGCTTATGATTTGGGAATTAATTTCTTTGAGACTGCCGATATGTATGGAAAGGGTAAAAGCGAAAAACTATTGGCAAAAGCGTTTAAAGATATGCGCAATGAGGTGATTTATTCCACAAAATGGGGTTACGACATGTATGGTGCTAATCAAATTGGACATGGGGAGATTCCTCAAAAACATAACCCCGAATTCTTAGACTATGCACTATCAGAGAGTCTGAATAGACTAGAAACTGATTTTGTTGATGTATATAGTCTACATAACCCCAAGATGGATGCAATCGAAAATAACGCATTGTTTGATAGATTGGATGAACTAGTAAAAGCAGGAACGATCAAAAGCCATGGTGTTGCCTTGGGACCTGCAATAGGTTGGGAAAAGGAAGGAATATACGCTATAGAAAACAGAAATATTGTCTGCTTACAGACTGTATATAATATTTTAGAACAAGATCCCGGCAGAGTATTTTTTAATGCAGTAGATAAAAAGGCCAATTCGGTAGGCATAATGGTTAGAGTACCTGATGCGTCAGGTGTTTTAACAGGCAAAGTCAACGAACATACTGTTTTTGATAAGAATGAT
>DATELO010000225.1:0-3113 GCA_035276505.1 Candidatus Nitrosocosmicus sp. | reverse complement strand
TAAAGGTTAATATTGTTGATAATTGTTTTTAATTGGCAATACAATTGATATGCGAAAAATGCAATAAAGAATATGATTGGAAAGAATCAATTTACAACAAGAAACTGCATTGCTTTGTCTGTCCATACTGCAAAAATTAGTCTTCCTAAAAACAAAGTCTCTAACATCCTTCTTGCTGTCATGCTATTGTCAAAAGTTTTAATTAAATTATGGAAATTCCATTGCATTATAAACTGATAATTCAAAAGTGCTTTGTGTATTTTAGAGTAAATTATTTAGTTACTTTCAACTGGTTTGCAATCTTCTAAATGTGATAGTATAATCCTGAATTGATATCTACTTGAAACAATTAATTTTGACTTTTTTTTTAATGGGGATAACCTTATAACAAAAGTCAAACCTCACTTCATTAATAATGTCATCCATAGAAGAATTAAGAGAAACAGTAAAAAATTTGGTAGAAACATTTAACGACCCTCAAAGGAGGGAAATTTCATACTTTGATTTTTACGATGAATCCTTAAGAACTTATGGTTTTCCTCAACACCTCTCGGATGATAAGGAGGGATTTAAACAATTCATATATCTCCTTTGGAATGCATTTCCTGATATTAGAATAATATTTGAAGATGTTATTATTGAAGGCAACAAGATTGCAGGTCGATACAGACTCGAAGGGACGCACAAGGGTAAATTCCTGGATCTCCAGCCTACCAATAAACAATTTAAAGTCAATGGAACAACAATATTTTATTTTCAAGATTCTAAATGTGTAAAGAGATGGAATCTAGTTGATATGATCTCATTGATGGACCAACTAAAAAATTGACATTAAATATTATCCAGGTGAACCTTGTTATTTTCATACGGTAATAATTTCCCCTATCTACTTTTGACAAGAAAAAACCACCAATTCACAAGATGGCTTATATAAGCCCGAATAAATCTGGTAAAAAGTTTTGTAATATTCAATTCCAAAAACTATCAGACTCGCAAAGAGCGAGGAAAATATGTTTAATATGGAACAACTAGGGTTCAAATTATTTTAATAATATAAAATATTTATTATTGTATTTAAATCAAATTCATTAATTAAAGAAAAGTTAAAATATTTAAAGTGCTCTTGAATTGATTGCTATTATTGGATGCAGTCACTTACAGAAAATTAAAGGAATCTGGTTACAAGTACCCCAATTTGACTACCTTAGTTCAAGATCCAGAGATAATGCTGGCTCTATATTTAGAATCTCTTAATTTACCTGTAAATGAACTTGACATCCTATGGGACTGTCAGATGATTACTCATATCGTGAGAGGCTTTAGAGAAGTATTTTTTCATGTGGAAAAACTGTCTAGGGAAAAGGGCATCAAATTTAGGATCATCGTTGAAATGAGCGAGGAAAATGCATGGTTTCTAAAATCAATGAAATATTGTGAGGTTAGACAGCTAGACACTATATCGGAAAATTTTCAATTGATTGATACTAAGATATGTGTTAAACCAATGTTCGAACACAATAACGAACAGTTTAGTCAAATACTGTGGAGTAACTCGAAATCTTTGGTAAACGAGAAACAAAATCAATTTGAGAATCTCTGGAAAATAGCTCAACCACATCATTAAATCATATTATTAAACTAGTAGATGGCAGTGATATAAAATATCAAAACATTTCAGAACAAATATGATTCAAATCTAAAAAATTTACTAATTGGAATGTCCACCCTTAGTATTGTCTTATGCTGGATGTTGAGGGGTATCTACTTTTTATTATAGTTGTTTCTAGTCATAAATTATCATTTACTAGATCTATCTTTTTATTCTATTGGTGATAATTAACAATATCTGCAAATATGACTTTAATAAGAATAGATAAGGACATTATTACCTTGATCAATGTTTTTACAGTAGATCCTTCAAAGCAACAACAACTAGTTGATGCCCTTATTGAAACCACTAAACAAGTTTGGCGTCTGCAGGATGGGTATATATCAGCTAGTATCCATAAGAGCAAGGATAGGAAAAAGGTAGTAAACTATGTCCAGTACAAGGGGAAAGAGGCTTTTGACAGACGGCTTGATAATCCTGAAGCCATAGTTCGTATGAATAACGTATTATCTATGTCAAAGGCAGATGGACATCTCTATGATGTAGTTTTTACAGATACCAAGAATTAATCTCTACAAAGATTCAACTAATTCAGTCCGGGCCATTTTGTCAAAAAAAAGAATTATCTGCTACATTTTTGAACCGACTTTTTTTTGCTATTTAATTATTCACCTAAATTCTATGGTTATAGAAAACCAATATCGCTTCAGTTCATGGATTTATTTATGATATAAAGACCGGTAAAATAAGCGAAGTTCTAATATAATACTAGCTTTGATACTTAGTAACGACCAGTACTATTACCCTAAAGAGGAGTTGAATTTGCATATGAGAACTAACACTATGTTGTATACTAAATGACAGAGGGAATAAAGCGATAAAGAAGTAAGTTCTACTTTTCAGGAGAAATACAACGAAGGGTTTTCTTGCACTCTGTAGATTCAAAGTGGAGGCAGATAGACAAAATCAATCGATGGTAAAGTACTTTGCTATGGCGTATTAGATCAAAATGAATTCTAAATTAAATTAGTTATGTATCAATGGAGAACCACAAGAATTTACGAGAATAGTTATTAGATACCAAGAGTCTAAAATATTTATTTCCAATGTGTTACTTCCTAAAGAGAATTTAGTACGATAACTCTTTTGTATTAGTTGGAACGTTAAACTCCTGTTTAACATGTACTAAATAAGGAATTTAGCTTCGCGCCAAATTTGTGAAATATAATAACAAACACTGGTCAACACAATCATTCCCTATCCGTTAAAGAAATTATATTTTTGCCCTAATTGAATCCTGTAAAATATTTTTAATGCTTAAAGTTACCTTTGAACCAAACATATTTGTAAATTTAAAGTTTTGTAATTCCAAATTTTATACAGTTATAAAGATAAACCGTACATGATACTATGTCAATGCATATATCCATAATGATGGTGGAGGATATTTGGGAGTCTGCACATCTTTATAGGATGTATCTTGCGAGGTTAGGATATGATTCCA
>DATELO010000224.1:0-4490 GCA_035276505.1 Candidatus Nitrosocosmicus sp. | reverse complement strand
TTTATTTGACAGAATGATTTGTAAGTAATAGTGATATTCACTATTTGACTATGGAATTACTGGGAGAAATTCTTCATTTTTCTAAGAGCGGCCGAATAATAGTAAAGATAGACCAGAATCGAAAAAACCCGAGAGCTGGATTGCTTGTGTTTAGTAATGAAAAGAAGATTGGCAAAATTGTCGAGTTGATAGGGTCGGTGAAATCACCATATGCCTCAATAATTCCATTCATTCAGCCAAGAAGCAAGACTAGTGGTATGAAAGTATATACCAATCTAACAAATAATAAGACTCGAACCTTTAGAACTCGCAATTATATCAAGCGAAATAAGAAATAGGTGATTCGAAATTTCCAGTGATTTAGACTTAAAAAATACATGCCCGGAGTGTGATTCTGCTATTGTGCAAGACATATTAAAGGGAGAATTCATTTGCAGTATTTGCGGTTACGTTGTTCGAGATAACCTTGAGGATTTTGGTCAAGACTCCTTTGTTAGCGATCCGATGCATAGATTCAAAAATACCCGTGCAAGTGGTGTAAATAGCATTTCTTATCATGATTTTGGCCTCCATACAGAAATCGATAGTCAATTTAGAGATTACACCGGCAAATGTTTTAAAGAAAATACCAAAAAATCCATGCTTAGTCTTAGGAAATGGAATAGCATAATCAGAATTTCCAGCTCAAAGGAAAGAAGACTTTCAAATGTGCTTTGTAGGATAAATGAAATTAGTTCCTTATTGTCTGTTCCAAAAGTGGTGTGTGAAACAGCAGCATTGTTATATAGAAATTACGAAAATAAATGTGATACTAAAGGTAAATCTGCATCTTGTATGGCGGCAGCAGCCGTCTATTATGCGTGCAAGATATGTAAAGTATTAAGATCATTGAATGAAATAGTCTGTTGTAGTAATTCTATAGATCAGATTAACGAGAACCAAAAACTAGCATCAAAATACTATCGATCTATGGTATTAGTATGTGAAAATGATGATTATGCAGGAATAGGAGGAGGGCAACAACAACAACAACAACACCAACAGAACAAGATTACAGATTACATTTCCCTGCATGCAAATGATCGTAGTTTAATCAAGACCAGTCATAATATTGCAAACTTGCAATCAATCAACATTAACCAATACATTTCCAAACTAGCCAACACAGCCAAGTTTGACATTAAAATAGAAAGATTAGCATTGGAAATAGCAAAGAAGACTGAGAATCATTTGCTGTCAGATGGAAAATCACCAAATGGAATCGCTGCAGCTTATCTTTATTTGGCATCAGTATTATTAGGATTTAATATCCTTCAAATGGATATATCAAGGTTAGCAGGGGTTACTGAAGTTACGATTCGCAACAGATGTAAAGATATACTAACCTGCTTTAGAATAACTCTTAAGATAAAACCATCGTTAAAGGTATAAATTATATAAAAATATAAAATATTTGTTGGATAATGGGCGGTAACAAGAAGAAGCCAACTCAGTCTAGTGCGAACAAATCACAAGACAACAAGGGGAACAAAAAGGATGAAACAAAAAAAACTCCAAAGGTGCAGCAAAAGCAAAGATTGTCGGTATTGATAGAAGATGCTCAAGGACTAAAGGCATTGGATGCCATGAAGGCTATTACAGTACAATCGTTTGCTCGATCTTTAGGTGTTAAAATCTCAGTTGCTAATAATTATCTTAAGAATTTAGAAAATAAAAGTATTATTAAAAGCGTCGGTGGTTATAGCGGGCACAGAATCTATCAAAAAATAAAGTAAATTTTTTTATAAGCTTAATTTTTTAAAGGTAAGTATATCTCCTGCACCAAGTGATAACAATAAATCTAAATTATCTGAAGTAATACTACCTAACAAGCTATACTTCTGAGCAGTTAAGGTATCCTTTAAAAACACAGATAAGAAATTTCCAGAAGGTGAAAAGGCAATATTTCCTTTCTTGAAAATGCTAACAGGTTTTTCGATCCCGACATCTAGATCAGTCTTAACATACACGAAGTTATCATCATATTTACTAATTAGTCCTGAGATAGGCATTTTAGTAAGTAATTTTTTTATAGTTAGAGGAGATAAATGTCTCTTGAATTCCGCACTTATCTTATGTTTATCATTGATTACTAATTGAATCTCTATTCGTGAAACGCTAGAACCATCACTAGACATAGGTACTAATCAAAAGTTTATAAATATGAACTTTCAGCAACATTTAATTATATTGATAAATCTTTCTGGATAGTAGTGGCTATTAAGAGAACAAGAAAAAAATCAGGTCTTAAGAAGACTGATGCTGTCGAGAAGGAAGAGATTAGAGAAAATTCTGATAATAGCCTTGATGTAGAGAAAGATCAAAATCGGTTGGTGTCCATTTCTGAGGATGAGGATGTAACAAAGAACTACAAGACTTATGACGCAGATGTTGATTTCAAATTGAGAGAGGTAACTTTGAAGAATGACGAAATCATTATTGGCCCAAATCGGCTTACGAGATTTGAAAAGGCGAGAATTACTGGTGCTCGATCTTTACAGTTATCATTAGGGGCTCCCATTTTAACTAAGATTCCAGCAGAATTGACTGATACGATTATGATAGCCAGATACGAATTAGAAAAAAAGACTTTACCGATCTCAATTAGAAGGATTTTACCCAACGGTCTATTCCAAGATATACCTATTGAATGGACGGTTTAGACTTAACTATCAAGTCTTTCTAACAAATAAATACACATCGTTGAAGTTAGTGCCGGTATAGCCTGTATTTATGGTAGAATGTATACTTTTTAGTAATATGTTCGAATTATGAGACTCTAAAAATTCACTAATGTTCAATCTTTTGAGTTTAAGATACTGTAAAGTGGAAGGTGAGAGGATGCCACCTGCAGATTTAGAATTGCCATCAATACCATCTGTGCCCATGCATATTACAGTGCAATCTGAATTTTTCAATGGATCCATCAAATCCATCATCCTGCAAACTGCTTCCTGGTTCCTGCCTCCGGTGCCAGTCTTCACTTTATCAATCACATTAGTTAGTTCACCACCAATTAGTATGGCAGTATTGCCTTTCTGGAGTTGTTCGAAAATTTCTTCTGTAAATTTTGAAAACTCGTTCATATTTAAATTAAATTCTGATCCTTTGTAATCTACATGATAACCAAGAGACTCTAGATGATATTTAATTTTTTGACAAAATATTGAATTATTTCCAATTATATAATTATCCGTTCTTAACGAATTAAATTCTCTAGCTTTTACGGTTTCAAATATGTCGGTTCCTATTCCCCTTTTTAAAGCTGCTGAGACATTCGTAATCGAATCTGATCGATATTCGAGAATAGAGTATTTTTGCAATATACCTATTGCATCCGCATAAGATGAGTCATCATAGTATGTTAGACCAGAACCAATTGTGCTAAAATTATCTCCAACGACATCTGATAAAATAAGACTAATTACTTTCCTCCTGGGCTTCAAAAGTCTCAGGATTTTCCCACCCTTAATTTGTGATAAATGTTTCCTGACTATGTTGATCTCATTAATGTCCGCTCCACAGGAGATTAACAGTCTATTTATCTCCCTTTTGTCAGACAACCTTAAACCTTGAATAGGAGAGACTACTAGCGATGATGAACCACCAGAGATCAAAAAAATTACTAACTCAATATTGTTCAAATGCTGTAATTCTTTAATAATAGTTCTTGATGCTAAAAGGCTATTTCTATTTGGGATTGGATGAGAAGAACTTATAATTGAAACGTTTGCTACATAGAACTGTTGTTTATTCTTGATTTTATAACCTTTTGGGATAATCAACACGCTTCTTGCAATTTTATCGCCCATCTTGATTGCAAATCCAGATAACATTTTTTCAGAGGCTTTCCCAACGCTTATTACCAAAATAGACTTACTCCGAGGTAAGGGGTATTCACTAAACTTTCCTTTAATATCAGTTATTTCAAGTTTAGAGTCCATGGATATTGATGAATCTACTAGTTTTTCTGGACAACAGCTCCTAAATGCAAATTCAAGAGCATTCAGTGAATCCTCTACGGATTGAAATTTATGATACCTTAAAATCGATGCTCGATTTTTAATCAAGCTCATCTGACATGATTAAATTTCCCTCTATTTATAATTCGTTTTTAATTTAACCGATGAGTAACATAAAAATAAATATCATCTTAGTCAAAATAAATAATGTTTAATTTTTTCACACCAATTAAGGCAAATGCAATTTTACCTGAAGTTCGCTTACGGTTTGCCAAAATTTTAAATCAACGTGAGAGAATATTGGAGTTACAATCAGAATTGAGTCTAACAGTTGAAGAAGATAACAATCATGAAAAGTTTTTCAATGTAAAGAATCAGGTCAATAAATCTATCAGTGAACTATACAAGCAAATTGAAGAACTTGAAGAAATGGGAATACTAATAAAGAGTTTTGAAGAGGGTTTAATAGATTTTCCGGCAAAAAGATTT
>DATELO010000223.1:0-3000 GCA_035276505.1 Candidatus Nitrosocosmicus sp. | reverse complement strand
ATCCTTGAATCCTAATGATTTTGCTTCGAGATACTCTATCACCCTTTTCCTTTTCATGTTCTTGTATGATTATTCTGATTCCCATGTCGTGAAGAATATAGTCATCACCAGGAAGCTTTGAAAGCAAATAGTTACATTGAGCAACTAATCGGTTGTGCTTCTCTGTATTTTTTAGAAGAGATGACGCCATACTAATTACCTTATCACTAAACCAATAATTATCAGTTCATGAAAACTATAATGCAATTTTTATCAGGAAGAAAAATCATGTATTTTTCCATGAGACCCATCATATAATTTCCTGAGCACAAAACATACAAAAACGGAGATAATCATTTAAGACTAGTTTCTAATTGCAGTCAGGATTGCTTGATAAATCAATTCAAATCTCTATACCTTAAGATTTGTATACTACTCAAGACAGGTTACAAAAAATAGATATATATCTGATATTATTATATATCATGATCGAATCTTAATATCCTACTGTGTTAGGTAATTTCGGTCCAAATTTTCACTCGGTTAAATCCCCTGAATTGCAAGAGCCTATTATACTCGCATTTGGAGAATAGCAATGCGACCCTTGTAATTTGCTTTGTGAACTCTCTATGTTCCGATCATTTCCAGAAAATATGTCAAATCCGAGGAATGCAAACGATGTTGCCACATATGTTGAAAAAATTGAAAGTGCAGTCAGAGTCAATATAGAAGAAATCATGATTGCTCTGCTGTATGTTTTTTGTTGCATAAATTATATAATCTAAATATCCTTTATCCACATTGCTTTCCATTTACCTGAAATTATATTAAAGAAGATTCTAGCAGATTAATTAAGAGAACAATAATACTCCATACAGTTAGCTGGAAAGATTTGTTGTGCTCTGTGCACCTTATTTCATGCTATTAAAAGATTATTTAGAACTATCAACATGTAATCAATTAGTTATTTAAAGTTAAGAGAACCTAACTAAACAAAGGATTACTCAAATACTCGGAGGTTTGGATATTTGATGCCTCAGTAACAATTGGATATAAGTTGAACCGATCTACCTCTTCCGAATTTGAAACCTGACCATATACTTGATTTTCTGGCAAATAATTATCAACTGAGGAGAGTAATAATAAAATCAATATCAAAGTGGGTATTATAGTAATAGAGCAAAATGTTCTTATTCGCATTATAAACATTCGTTAATAGCCTTTAAAAATATTATGTATAGAAATACGCCGATCATTTCTCAGATTTTTTTTGAAATTTAATTGTCTCGTTTCTTCAATGCGTCATTTATAACAAATCACTAATCTTAGGTGTCGACGAATCGAGTTGAAAACATTGAATCTTTCTACCAAAATGCAGATTGCATTCTGTAAGATTTACATCTATAAAATCGCTTTTATCAAAAGCTGACATTAAGTACGATTCTTAATACTCGCAATACCGTACTCTTCAAATGACACTAGTTCGTTCATTGGCAACCTTTTTTTCTTCTTTGATTTTCCAGTAATCTTCTTTTTGGGATATCCGAACCCTACTACAATAACGGGTTTGTAATCAATAGGTAAGGCAAAATCGTCACGAATTTTTTGTTCGTCAATTCCAGTAAATAAAGCAGATCCCACTCCGAAATTCCATGCCGCAAGTTGCATATTTTGAACAACCTTACCAGCATCAATAAGATGAAAGCGGAAATAAGGATTGGTTATAATGATAATGGCAAAATTAGCACCCGATATCCATTTACCGCTAGTACTGTCGTCAGCTAATTTTCTCAAATTATCCTGGTTTTGTACCACTATGAATCTCCAAGGCTGTGTATTGAGGGAACTTCCCGTTAACCTAGCAGCCTCTAAAATTTTTAACCTAATTTCGGAGGGGACCAGACTACTTTCATCAAATTCTCTCACCTCGAGTTTGGTTACTATGCAATCATATGCGTCCATACTATATTCTCACTGTTTAATCATAATAACTATTTAAGATAAACTTATAATTTAATACTCAGAAAACAATTGTAAAAGGTATACGAGAAAATTATTTCAAACAAGCATTCTACAGATGATAACTTTGTCCGTGTTGCCGAGCTGTTAATTACTGATGGAAAATTGTCCATACATGCTTCAGGAAATTATTGAACTTGCAATTATATGCTTGTTTGAGTAAATTAGGGACCTTAGGCCCAAGAGAAAAAAAACTTACAAAATCTTAACACCATTAGAGCAATAATATTCCGACAATTGTTTCTATTTACAGAATAAAACAGGTATTATTAGTCTAGAGTAAAACAATGGGAAAACATGCCATCATCTAACATGAATTAATGAGATGGAAACGAAGTCACGTTACCTCCTGAAAGCTATCAAACCATCGTTACTGCTTTATAGGGTTAAAATGAGGATTTAACCATTCAATAAAGCTAGCATTGTCGAGGGAGCGAGCATCCTCTAAATAATTAGGTAATATTTTTATGAATTTGAATCCATTAACTAAATCGAAGCTTAAAACCAGGTCATGGACCTCACAACTCACCACTTTTAGTGCATATTCTAATGGCGTGATCTTAGCGGCATAATCACAATAGTTATACAATCTACCTCCCGCTATCATCCGCTTAAGATTAAATTTCATTGTCAAATCCTTTCGTCCTTGGTAAAGTTTGTGTCCAATGCCCTTATGCCTAACTTTTGGATGGGTTGAAATATCTGCTCCGTAAAGGCTATCTCCTGTAAGCGAGTGTGTAGTTAACATTCCATCCCCTGTAATCCCCTTCCAAGTATGTTCTGCATAAGCAGGATCAAGACTTACAATTAAGCTGGTCGCAGAGCCAACTATTTTTCCATCCAACTCGGCAACAAGCTGACCTTCTGGAAATATATCTAGATGACTCTGTAATTCTGTAGGGTGCCATATATTTCCGGTTTTGGCCAGATCTGCGAAAGACTCTTCTTGCAACTCTACTATTTTAGGAATATCCGATACAACTGCTTGCCTAACAATTACGG
>DATELO010000222.1:0-2636 GCA_035276505.1 Candidatus Nitrosocosmicus sp. | reverse complement strand
ATTTCTATTTCTTCTGTTTATCTATAGATTAGGGAAATTGTCGTTCTTTAGGACTATATCATCTGCTCTCCAATTGATATTAAAGGAGAGTATCGGAAATTAATCATTAACATCAAAAATCAAGTTTGAGGATACATGTATGAAACTAACTATTATTATTAATATGAGTGATAGTAGTTTATTTTTTCATAAATTAGTGGTCGAATAAATATCATTTATTGGTTTACCTCAGTTATAAACATTTGTAGGCATTAGATATGCAAAAAATTATTTCTGTGACATGATATTATTTCTTAATTTCTCATTAGAGGCCGCTCGCTATATCTGAGCTAAGAACAAAAATCATGAATAAGAGCTACATATAGTTTGAAAATTATTTAACGATCATGTATAAGTTGAGCTTGTTTGTAATTATTACTCTGGTGATGGGAATTATTACATCATTGCAATTGACTACTACGTTGGTAGCAGCCCAGAAAGAAATGCCCATGGAAATGCCACATGCTCCAAAAGGCATGAAGAACATGACTTTTTCACCAAATGATGTAAGAAATCAAACTATAGGAATGGATAATTCACCTCCATTTGATAATCGTTCAGCAGGCTCTATCGACCTGACAATAAATCAATAACTTTGTCATTATAAAGTTGAAAAGTTAAGAGAATCAAATAGCGCTGGCCCGAAGAGTGGTAGGATCAATTTTATGAAATGGCCGAATTCTCAGATATAATATAGAAATGAACTAGATAACTTTAGTAAAAATACCACTCATTTTTTATATACCCTTACTATTACAATTAATTGATGAAAAAACAACTCACAATTTTATTTGTAATCGTAGTGATGGTAACAACTATCTATACACTTTCATTAGGGAATACAAGCTATTCACAAATACAGGCTGAAAACAGTATTCTGGATTCTATTGACGTTAAGAATGCTAATATGACTCTTGGTAAACCTTTCTATACTGAAAAATTCGAATTTCCAATAAGTCAAAATCTTGGAGACTCCGAAAATAGGAGTGCTACTGCCAGTACTTTGTACTCATTTAAGGGTAATGGAACCTTAGACAATCTGCAGATAACTGCCTCAGGTAGTGGCAATGAAGTTTTAAGAGATGATGGAACCAACTTTCTTACTGGTAGAGCACTTTTTACCACTTCTCAAAACGGTAGTGCAAGTTATTCCTTTGAGGCCATAACTAATACTACTGAGGAGGGCATCAGAACAAGTCTGGGGGCGGCATTCTTTGATGCTAATGCAACAGGAAATCTAGAATCACTTAGGAGTATTGTAGGAGTTTATGAATCGTACATAGACCAGGCTCACGGAAAAGGAATTTTTGCAATGTGGCACATAAAAGACCTATTGCCTAAATAATTGCAAATTATTGGGTTAAATTTTTTTATCTCTTTGTTTGCTATCTAGTGTTACAATCAACTTTAAATCGTATAACCACGACTTCCGACTAAAACTAGATTGTCCTCTAAATTGTCATTTACCGTACACATCTATTACAGAAAAAATCTATGAAACCTTTGTCTATTTAAACTTCTATTAATTTGCTACATATTTGGTATCTAAATCCTTTGCATCTATATTCTCATAATTATATAAATGATGTTTACTAAATAACTCTATGTGCTGTGATTATGAAATACCTATAAAAGAAGAAGAACAGGATAAAGCGGTTAAAAAGGAAAAGAAATTAGTACAACACACAGAATTTATAAAGTCAGAAGAAAGACCTATACCTGCATAATTTTTTAAATTTTTTTCTTGATATAAATAATACTTGGTCTAAGTCAAAAAACCCTCTTAAACAAAGTGCTTTATTTCCACCTCAGAGCACCGTTACTAAATATTTTATCGCTAATTAAGATGTTGAAATTCAAGCAAGTTTTTTCTAAAATCTCATCTATCAAATAAATTTTCGACCTACAATGAATCCAATGGGCAGTCAATAAATAACAAAAGCATGAATTACTATATTCATTTTACTTATGGAGCATTTGACCAATCGAATTAGCATTCTTTATCGTGATCCCCTAGTTCAGGAGAAAGGGGTGGTAAGATCAAGATGTATCATCCTGTTATACCCTGACATCCATTTGTAGAATTTTTCCTTTTGATTATGATATCAACGGTTATCCTTATACTGGTAGGCTTATTAGAGTAGGATGGAGCCAATGCTAAAAGTTCATAACAATTGTTATTATGAACAATATTGAAATCTTCAATTACTTCTAATTATTTAAGTCTACCAAAATTTTAAGTTATCATAATTATGACGAAAGTTTTATCAATATTTTATCAAATTTTTAACTCTTTTGAGAGAATATCCCTCTTTGACCAATATATTATATACTGGTAATTTCGAGTATTAATCAATGAAAATCAGTAACTCTGTATTCACAATCCTGTTTGTTTCTTTGACCACAGCTATCGCTGGAATTGTAGTAGCAACAAACATGAATACCACACTAGTATATGCAAACCATGAGTTTGCCGCCAACCTGACAGGCCAAGAAGAGGTTCCTCCAGTTGACACCCAAGCACTAGGTGAAGCCATATTTGTCCCAATTCAACCAACAAATGAAACCATTGATTTCTATGTCAATACTACTGGAAC
>DATELO010000221.1:0-15911 GCA_035276505.1 Candidatus Nitrosocosmicus sp. | reverse complement strand
TTCCGATCTCCGATAAAATGTTTTGACATTGATCCTTGCCAAGTTCGGTTCTATTTAATATTGTAAACCGTTCAGGTCGAATTTTTCTTGCAAGCTCCATGGCGTCGATCAGTTGATCTTTATCCACACCAATCTCGCTAGCCGTTACGGGGCCACCCAATCTCTGCAGAGCATTTCTTATTTCCATCCAGTCCAACCCATGCAATTTAGCCATTATGATTGTCCCCAGACCAACTCTTTCACCATGCAATCCACAATTATTTTTTGTGATAAATTCTAGCGCATGACTCAACAAGTGTTCAGACCCTGAACAGGGTCTACTGCTACCCGCAATCCCAGCTGCAACACCTGAGCTGATTAACCCCTCGACAATTGTTCTCGTAACTTGACTAGATATTTTTGAACCGATTGTATCCTTTGAAATATCTATTATCATTCTAGACCCTAAATAAGCCAACTTAGCGGCATACTCGCCGAAATATTCGTTGTTAAAATCTCTGGCTAATTCCCAATCCCTGACAGCAGTAGTCTTTGCTATCAAGTCGCCGCAGCCACTAACAAGTAGCCTGTAAGGGGCATTGGATATAACTTCTAGATCACATATAATTTCTAATGGTGTTTCAGTCATTATCGAATAAGGTCGCTCGTTCCCTTTTAACGAAACAAAAGGACTAGATATTCCATCATGAGACGCAGAAGTTGGTATACTTATAAATGCAATTTGCAATCTACTTGCAATAAGCTTGCCCAAGTCAATACATCTTCCACCACCTAGACCAATTATGACTGAAACTCTCTCCCCTTTCAGAGAATTTGTAATTTTATCCGCTAACTGAAATGATGCCTCATGGGCAATTATCCATTCATATTCTAAGTTACAACCAGATAAACTAGTCTCTATCAAATTTGCTACTTTTGTTTTGACATTTGGACCAGTTATGATGGCTATCTTTTTAGCATTCGAATTAAATTCTTTGATAAACATTCCGCAATTTTGTATAACATTGTTTCCGATAATTACCTTTCTTGGTAACTGCATGATATGAGTCGAATGATAACTCATTTGAATGTAAATAATTGAGAAAATTTTTGAAAAAACTATAAAAGTTTTTTAATTTATTCTTCTGTTTTAGCTTCTACCAAATCTGCCGTAGCATAACCTCTTCCGACTCGAGTGATCTTTACTTTCACCTTGTCTCCTACCTTTGTATTCGGAACAAAAATAACTAGTCCTTGAATCCTTCCTACACCTGCATCTCCTCTTTTACTCATCGATTCTATATCGATTTCGTGTTCTTCTCCTGCATTCACTGGGGATGGCTTAAAAAATCTATTGTAGCTTCCGCCTCCATTATTATTACCTCCTCCATTTTCATTTCTTCTGTTAGAAAATCTCCTTTGACCATTGTCGCCTTGTGAAATTTGTTCTATTCCTGATGGTTGTGATTCACTGTTTTCCAATCTATATCAGTACACTACTATAATATTATTGGATATTTCAACTTTGATATTTTGGAGACCTAGAATCCAAAGTATATTAAAATACTTTTTTGTATACTATTAAATAAATGCAAATCTCGTTGCAGTTGGAAGGGTTAACTAAGGATTTCGTCGAAGTTAGAAATAAGACTATGGAGCTATTTTCTCCTTTGGGTATAGAGGATGCAGTTATTCAATCCAGTGACTTTGGAAGTCCTCCAAATTGGCATATTGCACATGTAACTTGGTTTTTTCATAAGATACTAGAGAAATATTCCAAGTATTCTGTATCTCTAAGGGATGACTATGATCTTTCCTATTTGAACTCATATTATCAGAAATATGGCTCGATATTAAAGAAAAGCGATCGGGGGAAATATCCACGCCCAACAGTTTTACAAACCATAAAGTACAGAAAAGACATTGAAAAACTATTCTTGGATTTTTTGAGGGGCGATAATTTTGATTCAGTGGACAATCCTTCTGGTTTGGTTTGGGATATACAAACCGCAATTAATCACGAACGACAACACCAAGAACTAATGGTATACGACTTTCAGTTCTACTTTAGTCGCTTCGTCCATGAAAACGACAATTATTTTCCTAAAACTCGATCTTCTATAACGATATTAGAACAGGTTAAAAAAGATATGATTCTTATTCACGGCGGTATTTTTGAAATGGGATTTAAAGGAAACGGGTTTTGTTACGATAACGAAATCCCTCAACATAAAGTCTATCTGAATGATTTCAAAATTGATAATTCGCTGGTAACTAATGGGGAATTTATGGAATTTATTGAATCTGGTGGCTACCAGAACTATCGATACTGGTTATCAGATGGATGGGATTTGGTAACTGCAGACGACTGGAATTCACCATTATACTGGATTTTTGACAAAGATAATAGCAAATGGATTAAGAAGGATTTTAGAGGTATATATGAAATAAGGGAAAGTGAACCTGTCACAAATTTGAGTTACTACGAGGCTGATGCTTACTGTAAATGGGCTAAGAAAAGATTGCCGACTGAAGCTGAGTGGGAAAAAGCATCTTCGTGGGATAATTCAACTGAGTCAAAAACACTTTACCCGTGGGGAAATAATGAGATAACTAATGAACATGCTAACCTGTTGGATATGTCTATTTGGCATCCTACAGAAGCAGGATGTTTCCCAAAAGGAAAAAGCCACTATGGCTGTTATCAAATGCTAGGGGATGTATGGGAGTGGACTTCATCAGAGTATACTTTATATCCTGGGTTCGTATCTAGATTCGAAGAGTATACAGATAAGTGGGCTATAAACCAAAAAGTTCTCCGTGGTGGATGCTTTGCCACCCCAAAAAAACAAATTCGCAACAGCTATAGAAACTATTTCAAACCACATGAAAGGATCCTTTTTTCTGGCTTTAGATGCGCTGCGGACGCGTAGATTTTTTTTGCTAGATGTCATTTCAATTACTGACATTCAATTTTACCTTCTTCACAATAGTAAAATCTTTACCTTCAACACCAACCATCAAATTATAATTACCTGGTGCAATCTCTCTAACAGTTTTCAGTAAGATATTGAAACTAATAGTTTTGGAATCGCTATTGGTGAAATTTTGGTTCGAATTAATGTGTAAAACCTCTGGTTTAATAGTTGCTTCAAGCCCATTAATGTCACCATTAGGAGTAAATGTACTAGAAATGACTGGTTTAAGTGTTATACTATCTTTATCTGCGAAATCTGACTGGATAGTCAGATCATTATCTTTTAAACTCATTATCTTTACTTGAACTTCTATTCTTACAATTTCGCCATTAATTCCGCCACTGAAGTTTATGGGGTTAGGTCTGACTGTTATTGAAATTGGTACTGCCTTTTCAAGGTCTATATAGCCTATCTTGTTTTCTGATTGTTCGGTAAACCAGATTTTAGAACTATAATTACTTGAATCTAGAGACGTCTTAGATTCTACATCAAACTGCAGAGCGTTTGAATATCCACAATCTATATCCAGGTTATTCGGACTGCATACGGAGTAAAGATTATTTTGACTTGGTAACCAATATTCAATCAATGTCTCATTACCGGCGAAATATCTTGCTATCTTATTTCCGACGTGCTCATTTGTAACTATTGTTCCGTCATTAGCGGATTTAATCCAATATGGCAATGAATTCTCATAAGTATATACCGATTTATTGGAAGTATCGCTAAAATCAACACCATAGATCCTTGACGATAATGGTGACGTTACAATGTGTTCCATCTCTAATGTCGTTACACTGTCTGATTCACCTGGGGGATTAATCCTATAAAAAGAGCTAGTAGCGTGATCTGTTATCCAGATAGTGTCATTGGAATCCAACGTAATACCTGTAGGAGATCTAAAAGATTCCGGTAATTCATACAGTGTAAAATTCTTATCCATTAAGTTATATTTAATTAGCACTCCTTTCTTCTCAAAGGCCAGTGCAGTTATCCATATATTTTTTTTTGCCTGATCTATCGCAAGTGCTCCAAGTCCTATCTCATATTTAGGAATGCCTTTAAATAAGTCATCCAATGGAATTGGTATTTCTTCAATTCCCTCAGAGGTACCGTTCTTCATTTTGTCTATGTCGCCATGCCACAAAGACAATGACCTTATTCCAACAAAATACAAATTGCTATCATCAATAAACTCGATTGAAACAGGATATGCCGTGGAATAACTGTTTGAATAAAATGGTATAACAAATCTTTCAAATTTTTTATCATTCTTATCAAACTTCCAAATTGAGTTTAACTTCTCGTCAGTAAACCAAATGGTATTTCCCGACTTGTCAATTTTAAGGTCCCAACTCCAAGAATTGCCTGCGGGAAGGTCTCTAGAAAACCAGATAGGTATATGGAAAGTTTTAAAAGTTTGATTAGATGGGATATACTCAAACAATGTACCATTTCGAGTTCCGATGAACCATACTTTATTATCTATTTCGTCGAAGGCTATTGAAATTGGGATGCTACAAGTTTCAGGTATCTGAATTTCCTTTGTGTAATAATTTGAGTTTATCTCATTATTTTTACCACAATTCCATTTTTCAAATTCGGCAATTTGATCAAGGGGCAACTTTGGCACAACTGTGGCATTGGCAAAATTTTCTGGAGTTTTCAGGACGTTATAAGTTGAAGATGTAATTAGAAAAAGTAAGAAACTAAATAGTAATGAACTAAAAAAAATTCGGCTTTTTTTCAAGTACTATGGTATTAACATAACTTTTTACTATAAACGTTTTTTTATGAGGTAGGTTAGGGGTGCTCTACTTTTTATCAAACGGTTAAATAAGATCATTTTACTTGACCTCTCAGGATCATTCATTCATACTTTACAACCTAATCAAATATTTTTTTAGACCCTAAATTCTCTAACTATCCTCTGTCTACTGAACCATAATCTCAAAGTAATATCCTAATCATTAAAAGGCCCATACACACACCGATGTTTAAATACTTGAATTTATAGTAGTCATTCTTCTAAAAAATATTACGAGTTAGCATAACTTATATTTTGGATTCAAGGATTGCCTGCATATGGCAAAAGGTTCCAGAAGAGGGGGCAGAGTCCGTGATAAATGGAGAGATAAACAGTGGATTGTAGTGAATGCACCACCAGCCTTTGACCAAGTCCCTCTTAATTATATTCCTATTTCCGATCTAACAAATGCAAAGGGTAGAGTAATTGAAAACACTCTTTACGACATGCTCAAGCAAGATCCTACTCAACATCAAACTAAAATCTTTGTACAAATTGACCGCATAAATGCAGGAATTGCATCTACCATTTTCAAAGGACATGAATATGCTAAAGAATTTTTGAGGAGTTTGATAAGACGAGGTAGCTCGATGATAAATTTTGTAGATGAATATACCACGAGTGATGGATATGTCTTCCGAGTTTCAGTCACTGCCTTTAGCCAAAGAAGAATCAACTCAGCAAAAAAACATGAAATTAGGCTGTCTATGGACCGACTATTGAAGGAAAAAATTCCTACGCTTTCGTTAAATGACTTTGTAAAGGATGTAACAATGGGCAAGATGGGTTCCGATCTGATGGAAGAAACAAAGAAAATAGCGATTATTAGGCATGTAGGGGTAAGAAAGACTAAATTATTATCATCACCTCTCCAGACTGAAGAGACAAAAATGGATTCTGATAATTCAGAGAACTTGGAAGAGCTAGAATCCTCAACGACTGATGAAGTCAACACCAGTACTCAACAAGAGCTAGAAAAATAGGAAAACAACTTAAAACATTGTTTTCATCTCTTAATATTTCAGTACTTTCACATGCTACTGAGGATGAAAACAAAATTACTAATTTTATTCTCGAATATTTTGGGAAATCATCAACTTCAAAACAAGTTGAAATTGCAAAAACTGAGGGTCATTGGAAGAATCCGATTACCCGTATCAATATTGTACTGTTACTATTTGTAGATGAATATTTTGAAAATATGATGAATGACTTGATCACCTCATATGGTAAGGAGGAATTAGATCGATACCTCAAGAATAATGTTGATGGGAAGGGATCGGTTTACTTCAGATTAGATAAGCAGAAACTATGTCTAGGGAAATTAGAACTATCAGATAATGATGCAGTCAGAATAATATTTAGACGAAAAGGAAAATTTGAAAAGTAAGTAAAATGACTAACAAGTACAGCACTGTTGATTTGTCCGTTAACTTTGAATGTGATGACAAGACTATTGCTTTTATTAGAAGGTTTCTTTGTATCAACAAGATCGGTTTAGTTTGCAAAAAGGTTAATATCTCATATAGAGATTCTGTAATTTTAAAGGTAAAAAAAACCAGTCTTCAATCAATAAACGAGAATAATGGATACATGTATTTGATATATGAGAACCTTGATAATAAGGCAGAACAAAAATGGACTGGATATGATATTCTCGTAGCAGACAACCCAACGTACCATAAATCCGTGTTTCAAAAATTATCGGGGAAAAATATAGGATTTGAAATATTGGTTTCAAATTTAAAATATCGAAACTCTTATGAAGTAGGAAAGTGGTTTTCTGATGTAAAGTATATACATTATTTGTGTAAAAAATATAGGCATCAGCTCATACTATCAAGCGGTGCGAGCAATGTTTACGAGTTGCTTTCAGCGAAAATTTTTGATTCCATATTATTCAAATTGGATATTCTGCCCGATGAATATTGGTTTAGTCTACATACATGGTTAGAGAACAAGAACCGAGGAATTGTATATGACTCTAACTAAGAAAAAGTTCCGGTACATAGCAATATTTTTTCCAAATAATCCTCCACCAAATCCTGGAAAGTTTTTTGATGAATTTTCCAGAAGATATATTGACGTGTTTGGTGCAATTGAGTATTTCAATTCTTTAAGCCGTATAATAAAAAGTAACGATTCTAGCAATAACGTCTTTATTCTGAAATGCAATCTCGATTCCTTGTCAAGTACAATACTTTCCTTATATCTTCTTGATCAAGAACTAATGACTGTTTCTATATCCGGAACTCTTAAACAAGTAAAAAGGAAATCTCATCACTTTCACATGAATTTTTCAGAATTACAATTATCGGTCAAAAATTCATCGTTTGAACAAATATAGTCATTAATAGCTAAGTATAAAGATGTCGG
Source organism: Candidatus Nitrosocosmicus sp. (assembly GCA_035276505.1). Lineage (GTDB taxonomy): Archaea > Thermoproteota > Nitrososphaeria > Nitrososphaerales > Nitrososphaeraceae > Nitrosocosmicus. The sequence goes on along the minus strand of DATELO010000221.1, from coordinate 8,771 downwards.
AAAACTACTAGCAATGATCCAAAACAATGTTCAAATCCGAATCATCAAAGTCACCTGAAAAATTGAAAATTGAAAATTCCAATGAAGATTCAAACACAACAAAACAGCAGGGTAAGGTAAAGGCAGTCGCATTGTTATCTGGAGGGTTGGACAGTCAGTTAGCAGTTAGAATGATGAAAGAACAAGGTATTGAAGTTGAAGCAGTGGCCATTAAAACACCTTTCTGTGATTTTGACTGTGGAAAAGGATGTGGACATAAGGTTCTAGAAGTTGCAACTGAACTCGATATCAACATCAAAACTGTATATTTAGGCAAAGAATATCTAACAATGTTAAAAAATCCTAAACATGGATACGGTTCTGGAATGAATCCTTGTATTGATTGCCGAATGATGATGTACGAAGAGGCAAAAAAACACATGGAAAAAATTGGGGCTTCTTTTGTAATTACTGGGGAAGTGCTACACCAGAGACCGATGAGTCAAAACTCAAATGCCTTATCGATTATTGAAAGAGGTACTGATATGGAGGGAAAGATCTTAAGACCATTATCAGCTAAATTATTGACACCAACAACGCCAGAGGCCAAGGGTTTAGTTGATCGGTCTCTTTTGGGATCGATTAGGGGAAGGTCAAGAAGAGGACAGTTAGATTTGGCTACCAAATATGGGATTTTAGATCCTCCAAACGCTGCAGGAGGATGTCTGCTAACCGATCCCCAATTTTCAAAAAGGGTAAGAGATTTGTTCAAATTTGTCTTAACTGAACCAAGTCTTAACGATATGGATCTTTTAAAAATTGGAAGACACTTTAGACTAAATCCAATTTCCAAACTTGTCGTAGGGAGAAACCATGATGAAAATCAAATGCTCATTGCTTATTGTGAGGAAATGGATTATCTAATTCAGCCCGTCTCGATACCTGGACCCGTATCTATATTGAGATTCCATAAGAAGGCTGACATGCGTAAACACAAGAAATTGCTTCAATTGGCTATTATGATAACCTTGCGATACTCTGATACTCTTCAAGGTAAGGATTACGAAGTACAAGTCATCCAAAAGAAAAAGAGTTGGAAAAAAATAATCTCATCGCAGCGTTGTGAGAATATCGAATCAGATACATTTAGGATCTAAATATGACGGTAGAATCTACTTAACTAATTCTTCAATATTTATATTAATCATTTGATTAATACTTGATAAACACACTTAATAAAAATGCCATCTAAAAATCCCTTAAACAAACCTATTTACTTAAAAACATTTACCTTGAGAGATGCAAAGGACATAAAAGAAATCGAAAAAGATATTGAAAGAAATATGATAATTATAATAAGAATTACGCCATTGGCTCAAAAGGACGTCGGCGATCTTAAAAATGTTGTTGAAAGTCTATACAATTCGGTTACCTTAATGGGCGGAGATATGGCTAGGCTGGGCGAAGAAAGAATAATACTGACACCTGCTGATGTGAAAATTTGGCATGGTTAAAGTAGTTGAAAATTTGCGAGATAATTAATACACTATTTAATTATAACAATCTCATTGCTTCTTGATTTTGCATATATTGAGTAGATATATTATGGACTTTACTTGAGTAGCTCGAGAAGTTTTGGACCTTAGCCCTTTCGCCGTGATTTACAATTATTCTCTTGAGCTTTGGTCGTAATCGTGAAATGTAAGCATTAAGCTGATTAAAATCAGAATGTGAATTCAATGAATAGATGCTTTCAATTCTACATTTAATTTCGATTTGCTCTGTCTCATTTGAAAATATTTTCTTTCCATCAACAATTTGTTTGGCAATGCTGTTTCCAATCGGCTTAGAGGTAAAAATAATCAAATTATCTGGATCTGTTGCTAACCTCTTCAAATATCCAAAACTATGATTACAATTTAGCATTGATGATGGGTAAACTACTAACCCTGAGTTGATTTGTTGTTTTTCGATATCAGTAATTATGGAAATCGACCTTGATCGAAATGGGTTATTATCGTCTGACAAAATACTACTGTGTAAATCCTTATTAAGGAACTCGGAATCAAATTCATGAATCGAATTTACTTCTGATAATAATCCATTAATGTAAATTTTGCACTTCTTGATCTTCTTTTGTCTCATCAGTTGATCCAATGTTACTATCAATTCTTGAGAAGTTCCTATTAACTGAGCTGGCATAAGGATAATTTTCTTATTTTTCAATACTTGATTTATTTCATCAATCAATTTTGACTCTGCCTCCTCCCTGGTTATAAAAGAGTCTTCTCTTCCACCATTAGTACCTTCTATTAATATGGTTTCTACTCTGGGAAAATTCCACACGGCATTTTCTAAATAGGAGCTCTTTCCAAACTTTATATCACCTGTATAGACAAAATTGTGATCGCCATTACCAATATGAAAGTGAAACGATGTTGATCCTAATACATGACCTGCATTATATAATGTTACCTTGACATCCGGAGTAAGATCGGTAACGATGTTGTAATTCAGACATATAATATGTGAGAAAATTTTCTCATAATCTTTATCATCATAATTTGCATACTTTCCCTTATTTTTTACGTATTCTTTAAAGAGGATATACATTAAATAAGCAGTAGGCTCGGTACAGTAAACTGGACCTTGGTAACCGTACTTAAATAGTACTGGCAGGAATCCAGTATGGTCGAAATGGGCATGACTTAATAGTATTGCATCAATTTCTGAAAGCTTCATGCCTATAGAGTCAAATCGTGGAAACTTTAAGAGCGGATCGCTAGTATAATCATTTAAACCGCAATCGAGAATTATATTGCTCTCATTAGTACTAAGTACCATAGCGGACCTACCTATTTCTGCAAATCCGCCTAAAGATATTAAACTAGTTTCAATATTTGAGGTCATTTTTTCTCGAAATATCTTTTCACCAACTCTTTTAAAAAATTGAATTCTATAATCTGTAGAATCCTTAGTTATTTCATTTATCGATTTCACGGTGGATATCATTTTAGGAGTTTTTTTAAATATAATCTTCCACCCTGTTTCTAATGTTAGTTTATTAATCATATTTTCGAGATTGCTTGGTTCTGAAAACTTTTTCAAGAATATGACCGCCTCTCCGAGGGCAGGATCAAAAAGAATATCCGAAATGTTAGATTTTTCAGAGATGTACTTTTCGACGATCTTTTTAACTTCTACCTCTTCAACCCTCACCGAGTCGTCTATTCGCAAAACTATTCTCTTTTTAATTTGTGCAACTATATTCGGAAGTATTTTATTATTTTCTAGCAAGAATTTGGGATTATTGGTGTGAAGAGCTATCCTTGGGCCTTCATATTCTATCTTTGTTAAAGAACATTCTCGAGGCAGATTTTGGAGAATAGTTGCCATTACTGATTGCGCATCTTGGATATTGGGATTAGCGTCAGACGACCTAGAGTACATGTCGATCCCAGCTCTTAATTAAAATCAAATAGTAAAACAATTAATAAAGAACTCTTAAATATAAAAACCTATTTGCAACGTTGATTTCTCTATTTAACATATTTATATCTTGACACCACACCTGTTTAATTAGTAGCATGGCCGACTCTTTTGATAACATGGTTTTTTCGTCATCATTAGTAATTTTCATTGCAGCATTGATTTCCATTTTCGCTTATGAATTCCTGTTTAATAAAGGACGGGCAAACAAAATTGAAAACACTATTGGGACGACAAAACTTGGAAGAAAGGCATCTAAGGTCAAGAACAAACAACAATTTGATAAAGTTGAATGATTACAGTCAAATAGAACAATTAATTATAGCCAAATTTGAAAGAGAATCTTTCAAACGATTAACCTCAATCCAAGCACAATCTTACAAGGTTATCGCGCGAAAAAGACATTCATTATTGGTTGCTCCTACTGGTTCCGGAAAGACCGAAGCAGCTATCATTCCTGTTATTAGTATTATGAGTGATGAAAAGAAACACATCAAAGAAAATAGAGGAATAAAATGTTTGTATATTACTCCTCAACGTTCTCTAAATAATGACGTCCTTAGGAGAATAATTAAATATGCAAGCTCAGAAAATTTGGCAGTAGAAATTAGACACGGTGACACTCCGTACTCCAAACGTAAAAGAATTATTCAAAATCCTCCTGAGATATTGATTACAACCCCCGAATCACTGGGGATAATGTTAGTGAATGAGAAAATGAGTGATCTGTTAAAGTCAGTTCAATGGGTGATTATAGACGAAATACATGAGATAATTCCCTCAAAACGTGGTGCTTATCTTTCCCTGGCTTTGGAAAGATTAACGCTGAGTACTCCAAATTTTTGCAGAATTGGAATTTCAGCTACGGTAGGAGATATTTCAGCAACAGCTAGATTTCTAACTGGAGGCCAAAGAAAGTGTGCGATCATGATTGACAAAACACTGCGAAAATATGATCTTGAATTGAGACATATTGATGGATCGATAAAAGAGGTTTCAAATTACATCTTAGATTATGTGACTACGAAACATCCAAATTCTTCTGTTTTGCTCTTTACTAATACTCGAGATGAATCTGAATTTTTGGGTACTGTATTAAAAAGTCAAAATACCATAGAAATACATGTTCATCATGGTTCTTTATCCAAGGATATCCGAGAAGAAACAGAAAATTTTCTACGAAAAGGTTTTGTGGGAATTGTTGTATGTACCTCATCTTTGGAACTGGGTTTGGATATCGGTTCTATTGATCTAGTTATTCATTACGGTTCTCCAAGGCAAGTTTCTAAATTAATGCAAAGAATTGGCCGAAGTAGACACTCTCGTAACTCGTCAGCAAAAGGATTGATCCTTACTAATAACTATGATGATTTCATCGAATCATTGAGCATAATTCATCGAGTCAATCGGGGATCGATAGAGGAGCAGGTACCCCATGAATGCTCGCTCGATGTATTGGCACACAATATTGTAGGTTCTGTTTTACAGAGTAAAGAAAAATTGGATTTGAAAATTCTCTTTGAGTTATTTTTATCAGCGTTTCTTTTTAGATCTCTGACTTTTTTTGATTTTAGCGATTGTATAAATATTTTAGCTAACAATTACATTATTAGATTAGATAGAGAAAATAATCTTATATCTAGAACACGAAAATCGTACCTATACTACTACGAAAATGTTTCTACAATCCCTCATGTAGTAAAATTTGAAGTAATTGATTCTATATCTAATAAGAGAATAGGAACATTAGATCAGCAGTTTGTAGGTGATTATGGTGAAAAAGGAAATGTCTTTGTATTGAAGGGATCTCAATGGAGAATTTTGGCAGTCAATGAGGGAAAATTTCAAGTTCATGTTGAGCCACTTAGTGGTGCTCCAATAAACATCCCGTATTGGGTTGGCGAAATGATTCCTGTTGATTTTGAAACTGCAAGGTTGGTAGGAAAAGTAAGAAGAAGCCTAAGATCATCTCAGTCATTTCAACTGAATGTTTTGAAGCATGTTGATTTACAACTAGTTACCAAATTAGGCGAGTACATGAGACCGCTGCAAGTAATTCCTGATTCTAATAATATCGTAATTGAGGCAATGACTTCGGAAAATTTAGTAGTTATACATAGTACTTTTGGCTCGAAAGTAAATAACACATTGGGATCGCTGTTTTCTACATTCATATCTTCGAAAACTGGCTATGAGATAGAATATCGCTCTGATCCTTATAGAATTCTACTAAGTTCCTCAAATGCCCGATTGAGACAAAATCATATATTTTCACTATTTGATAACGATTTTGATATCGAATCTGTTTTAATAGCTTCATTTACCGGTACCTATAGCGTAAATTGGAAAGTTTGGATGGTTGCTAAGCGATTTGGAATAATAAACAAGGACTCTATTTACGACAAGAGAATGGCTCGCATGATATATGAGAAATACCGAAAAACATCCGTTAGCAAAGAATCCATTAGGGAATTAATTCATGATAAATTTGATACTAAAACTACTTCGATCATCATTTATAAGATTAAATCTGGCTCAGTCAAGTTGCACTGGCTCGAAAATACTAGGTTTTCTGGGTTATCTCAACCTATACTAGCCAAATCAAAAAAGACAATTTCGTCACCTCAAGGTATGGACAATGGAATTCTTGAGTTGATCCGCGAGAGATTGACAAAAACTAAGCATAAATTAATTTGTGTTAGGTGTGCGAAATGGGAACGAGTTTATGAAACCCAGGAGGTGCCCGAAAAAATTGGATGTCCGTTTTGCAAATCAAGGTTAATAGCTGCTACTTTTTGGAAGGATACTGATTTAAGAAATATCGTTAGTCGCAAAATTATTGGAGGTAGTCTCACCAAGGATGAAATGAACAAATTTGATAGAGCTTGGAAATTGGCATCTCTAATTAATAATTTTGGGAAATTGGCAATCTTTGTTTTATCAGGGCATGGTATCGGTGTTGACACTTGTGCACGAATATTGCGAAATTATACCGATGAAGAAAATTTGCTAAAGGCTATCTACGAGGCAGAGAAACAGTACATAGTAACGAGGGGATTTTGGGACAACTGAGCCATTTAAATGAGTGTACAAATAACTCTCTAATGGATATCAGCTAACTTCTACGATTTCTGAGTAGGGCTTTAATGACAACTCAATATTACCTTCTCTACCATTAACCGCAACTACTCCTAATATTTTTATTCTTTCTCCTATCTTGAGTTGGCTTACTAAAATACTGTTCTCTCTCCATCCTACTAGTCTAATTTCACCAGTGTCATCACCTACTATTGTATCGGCTACTGTAATAATTTCCCCACTTTTAGTATTAACTTCAGAGGTATTTGGCATTTGAAGAACAATAACTTCTACAATATATGGCTTATTAATTGCGCTGATATTCTTAATTTTGGTTTCAAGTTGCTCGCCTCGAGGAAATTCTTGATCTTCATTCAAAACTTGAATAAAAGAATCTTGTTCAGTAAGTTCAATAGAGTTACCTAATATTCTAGTTGGATAGCATTCAATTATGTCATCAGTATTTATATTAATTTCAAAGAGTTTGGTATTTACCTTTAAAAAAAATGGCCTACTTTCCTTATCTATAGCCATAGACAACAATTTGCCTTCAGGTTTATCAATTCTCTTAGAAATCACTCTTAAGATATAGTTTTCAATGGGATTCTCCTCTTCTAAGAATTCTATTACTGTTCCTTCATCTCCATGAATTTCCAAATCCCCATTTCCAAAATTAGGATTACCAACCTTTGTTTTGACTCCAATCAATTTTATCTTAGAGTTAATTGTCAATGCTTTAGGAACGCTTTCTTCATTAATATTCCAAATCACCGAACGTATCTTACGTGTATTCCCTTCATTCGCTAGTTCCAAGTGCAATGACTTTGAGTGTTCTCCTCTACTATTAGTGAATTCAGAAATTCTGGGATCTGAATCAATTTTTCCTATGATCACGAGATTGTCTCTAGGTATTGACAATTCATCGATAGTTACAGTGATCTCAGATAATGAAGGTATGTGATGCTTAGTATCATCTACTATCAAATCGATTGAACCATTGCTACCTAGATTCACAATTGGTTTATTGTCCAATCCAGATTTAACTTGACAGTTCGAGACTTTGATTAAGTCTCCTTGTCTTAGATTAAGTTGATCCGGAATATCAACCAAATCATCCCATAACTTGATCCTGACACTAGAGTCCTTATCATATATGGTTATAATTCTATTTCTTGATTCTTGATCTGAATCTCTCTTTAGAAATGTGCGGATAGGATTTATAGTAATTATTCTACCGATTATGGCAATATCACGAGCTCCAATAAAAATATCTTTTAGGTTGTATTCTGTCTTTGGAGATTTTTCCAAAGAGATACCCAAATCTGCAGCTACCAAGAACAAAGCTCCTTGGTCAGTTAGGTAGCCTGCCCCAACATTAGCTTTCTTTTCCTCAATCATTTCTTTTAATTTATCAAAATCAAGATCCTCCTTCTCTTCTAAAATTATTTCAATCATTTTGTTATAGTCTAATGTCAATTACAATAATCTATTTCACTATACATATTTTAATTTAAAAAAATTTTCTTATTCTTATATACAATTAATGAAAAATATCAATAATAATCATCCTTCAATTCAACTTTGATATTTATGAGTCATAAAATATCCTATCTATTCCTAAAAATTTGTTAAAAGTATTACAAAAATTTATTTTCTCTTTTATAAAATATAAATGATCTATTCTTAGAGATGATTATGGACCAGTATTTGTTCAATTCAAACAAATATTTATTTATTGGAAATAACTTCGTTAACTTAGGTAGTTTGCTCCCAAAAATTATGACTTGCTCCATATAGAAGATGAGCACAGAAATTTTTCGCTGTGTGAAGATGCTAATACTATCTCAACATTTGAACGTCTAGTCAAGGGTCTGAGGCCCAAATAATCCAAATGCTCCGTGCATAACTACTTAGACTTGAATATTTTCATTAAATAAATCTTATTTTTACGTAAAAAGAAATACAGTAGAATACCACCCAATACTACTATTAAGGAAATAATTGGAAAAAGGATATTTAAAACGTCTTTATTTTCTCTCAAAATCATGTTGTTTCGTGTGTCATCATCTTTGGATTGATTATTTGATATAATGGTATCAGTTCCGCTAATCTTAATTATTTTTGTATTTTGTTCAAATTCCACCATTAATTTTCTACTTTCTGTATTGTTAGAATATTGTATCGCTGATATGTTATCAGTCATATTATTTGAAATTGGTTTCTCT
>DATELO010000220.1:0-7469 GCA_035276505.1 Candidatus Nitrosocosmicus sp. | reverse complement strand
CTTTCTTTTGTTTATAATCAGGAGGATTGGAAGAAAAAAGCTGAAAATCTTATTGTCCGAAAGTTTTTGAAGGAGTTTATAGACCAGGATAACAAATTTGACGGATTGATAATTGTAGGTTCGCCAAATCCCCACGGTATTTTCAAAACATCTGCTAGAGATGGCCACTATGCGATTCAATTGGCATTTTTCTTGGGAAATGTCTGTAATCTCCCTAGTGGATTTGTAGTCAAATTAGATGAGGATGCAAAAGCTGAAAAGGAATTAGAGGATAATAATTTGATCATAATCGGTGGACCGGGTACTAATATTGTTTCATCCGAATTTAACAGATTTCTTCCTATAAAATTTAATGACGAAAACTATTGGTCGGGATTGATGGACAATCAGGGAAAACTGTATCACTTGGATAATCTAGGCATTATTGCCAAATTCAAGAATCCTTTTAATCATGACAAATCTATAATATTGATTGCCGGCGTCCGGTCAATTGGGACAAAATCTGCAGTCATTGCTATTACAAACTTTGGTGAAAAAACTTTTTCAAACTACTCAGGAAATGAAACTGAATGGGAAGCCCTTGTACAAGGCTATGATATGGATAGTGATGGCAAAATTGATTATGTAGATATTGAAGAAATCGTTAAAAAATTGTAAAATATCAGCTGGTTGGAATTGATTCTGGATTTTCTGGAGTGGGTAACAAATGCGTCATTATAAGTGACTCTTCTTCTCGTTTAACTAGATAGCCCGGTAGATTTATCTTTCTGTTACCAATACTAACATGTCCATGCACAACTAATTGACGCGCTTGATATGGGGATTTTAAATTAGATTTCTTCATTACAATGGTTTGAAGGCGTCTCTCAAGAATATCCTCGATCTTCAAGTTTAGGACGTCATCAAGAGAAGATTCGTTGGTAACTAGCCCTAGCCGGGATAAATAATTCAACAGTTGAGTCTCCTTTTCTTGCCTTACGTCTATCGAAAGTGCCAATAATGCGCGTGCCTGATTTCTTATTCGAGCAATTTCTGTCTGAGCTTTCCACAATTCGCGCTTGTTCCTTAATCCATAAGACCCAACTATATACAATTCAGTGCTAATTTGGTCACTCGTCCATATACTTCTTGGTCTATTGTAACTTTTCTTGGATTTTCTGGGATCTCCCATTCATAACACCCTTGATTACTTTGCGCCCCCAGCCGCCGCTGGTGCTTTTCCCGCTGCTTTCTTTACTCCAACCGCAGTTGCTTTTCTACCCGTAGTCCTTGTACACTGACCTCTGACTCTCAGCCCAAACATATGCCTATATCCTCTCCAACTCATTACAGACTTTTCTCTTTCTATATCATTTGATTGCGTAAAATCTAGATCTGATGTAATCAAATGGATATCAGTACCAGAGTCCATATCTTTTTGTCTATTCAAATACCATTTTGGGACCCCCACCGTACCTATATTTTTTAATGCATTTTCGATATCTGATAATTCCTTATCCGTAAGAAAGCCTACTCGAAGATACGGATTAATATTTAAGGATTGTAATATCACTTGTGATAAATTATAACCAACACCCTTAACTTCACTGAGAGCGACAACTGATTTCCTGCTACCTTCAATGTCTTTACCTGCAATTCTTAGAATGTGCTTAAATTCTTCAACTGACAACTTGCTTATAAAAACGTAGGTCGTTTTCCTAAATAAAAACTATGCTGGATAAAATCCTCTAATCCGTAGTTGAATTATGCGGGATCGATAATAATACTACTTTTCCTACCTTCGCTCATTCCCTAAAATTCCCTAAATCTTTGAAGAATTAGCAGATTGTCAAAACAACAATTATCAAAGAAATGAGCACTAGAGTCAAAACAATGATAACATCTTAGACCTTCACAATTTAGTCTACTAATTTTGAAAGGAAAATTTTAATAAGTCGCTAGTGATATATAACCTATTAAATGATATCCGATTGGTTGTCCAGAGTAGGAAGCGCGATTCCAAGAGGGTTTTCTCGTCATTATATATTAGAGTTACTTGCTGAGCAACCTATGACCGGTAAAGAGATAATTGACAAGGCAGTTGTCCAGACTGGTGGCAGATGGAAACCTTCTCCGGGACTAATTTACCCACTACTTGGTAGGTTACTAGAAGAAGGATTAATTGAAGAGCATGAAAATGGAAGGTATAGAATCACTAAAAAAGGAATCTCTATTGCTTCAGACATCAAATCCGCTCACAACATTATGCAAAAACATCTGGAGGTAATGTTTAGAATAGGAAATATGGGAAGGTTCATGACTATGGATTTGATTGATCGCATTTCGGCTATTGGATCGACTCTGAGTTCAAATTTGGACAGAATGACAGAAGAAGAAAAAAATAAGTATAAAGATTTTCTCGTAAATGAACTTAAAAAACTAAATAATCAAGATCGAATTCAAGTAGAAGATAGAAAATTAGATGACAAAACGTTAGTTTGACTAAAATGAATAATGATTCTATAAAACAGGGAGCTTACTATTTACTGAGGGGAGGAACGCTTTTATCTGAGCCATGTAAGAAATGCGGAAATTTGCAAATAAAATTTAAAGGAGAGGTTTTATGTCTGAACTGCCAGGCAGATAAAAAGATAGAAGATTCATCTATTAAGAGTGATGATAATGAAGCACCACAATCAATCATTAAGGACGATGATAGGAAAGAGAGCCAAGATTTGAGTAGTGTTGACAACTCAACTATTAAAATTGAAATAGACAGGGTTCTGGACGAAATTGAACGCAGATTAATTAAGAATGTCTCGGACTTTGGAGATAAGATTACAGTAGGAGATTATTCAAAAGAACATAGAAAAGCTCTAAAAGGCGTCAAAGAGTGTTTGAAAATCCTTAAGATTGTCAGAAGATTAAAAGGCGTCAAAAAATAAACATAAATTATCACCAATTAATACGTTTTAGCCATATTGTGTTGAGACATAATCTTTATCTCAATATCAGTCATGCTATAATGAATCCAGGATATATGTATCTCCTCTAATTTTAGAATTTTTGACCGTATGAACCTTCACAAGTATAGAATACGAGAAATAGTAAATCATAAATCATAAAGATTCATTAGATCCGATATTTAATTAGTAATGTTTTGCATTCCTTCAACACCCTACGAAACCCAAGTGTGGAAATACATAAGGAGGTAAAGATGGATGATTTTATCGTTTTTGCAGCATTGCCCGATATGGGCCAAGTTGGTGGTTTAGTATCTAAGCATTTGATATCAGAGCTAAGGGCAGAAAAATTTGCAGACATAAGAATATTTGAGAAACCTTGGGTAAAAATTCAAGGGGGTGTAATAACCCCTGTTGTAGATTTATTTGAGATATTTTTTAATCAAGATCACAAGATCATAATACTCTCCGGAACTGAACAGCCTCAAGATCCCAATAATCTTTTGAATTTATGTACTAGTCTAATTTCATTAATAGATAGAATTGGTACTCCTAAACGAATCTATACTGCAGGTGGATATCTTATGCCACACCTGTCGGACACTCCTAAAGTTTTTGCTGTAGCTACTGATAATAATATAATCCTCAACCTGAAGGAGAAAGGAGTAGAAATTTTTAGCAAAGAAATTGAAATCATTACATGGTTTAATGGCCTAGTAATGGCAATCGCACAGGAAATGGGATTCAGGGCTTTAGGACTTTTTGGGGAGATTTCTGAGACAAATAAACCACAACCATTGGCTGCGAAATCTATAGTTCAGCTCTTTTCCAAGCTAGAAAATATTAGTATTAGCACGGACAAGTTGGATGTCGATTATAAAAGTCAAATCACCGAGAGTAATAGTAAGGTGGGTCTCAGAGATAAGCCTAAAAAAGATCCTAATCCAGGGATAGGATAATGAGTAAGAATTCCAACTAATAATACTAAAACTTCAGGTTTCTTTTATTACCTTCAAAATTTAATCATTGCTAAAGTGGAAAACCTCTTTGAGTGATGTGCAAGTGAAGATGGTTTCTAGCAGCGTAGGTTTGTTATTTTTCAAACTTTGCAACTTTTCGAAATGGACTTTTTTTCTCAATGAATACAAATTAATTACAGAAATTTAAAATTTAATTTTGTGTTGTTTGAATGTTGATAAAAGAGCAAATCAAACTCCCCTTTAGAAATAATCTGAAAAATCATATCGGAGATTGATAATGATCCTCATTACTGGCATGGAATTAAACGAGTAAAAAAACCTAAACGTGAACGGTAGTACCATTTTAAGGAAAACTATTTTTTTATTTAGACACTCCCAATGTGAAGAAGTAATAACTTTGGGGCCAGTAAATCGGCTAGTAGCACAAATAACTAAAGGTCCAATCACAGGAAAAAAGATTTTAAGCATTGAAAAAATTTCTAAAGTTGAGTTTACGCTGGAAATCAAATGGGATATCGAGGTTCATGGAGTCGTGCTACCATTTATCTTCGTCATCAAGAATCATATTTCGAAAGGTACTGTGAACGCAATTGATCGTATAGCCAGTGAAGGTAAGATACGATTCAAGAAAACTAATAAAACATAAAGATTTGTCCCAAGGTTGGTCAAATTCATATCTCAGATTAAGATTTTCGAATAAGCATTAATCTGATAAAGAGAATTAGTTAGCAAAAGTGGTTTTCGGATCCAGGTCCTCAAATTAGATTTGACGATTGTATAATTTAATTTCAAAATGGAGGCTTTTAGCTTTGTAATGCGCTGTACATATTGTAATCATCGTTTCATTCAGTAAGGTTTATTTGCATTATAATCATTATTATTTAATATGTACGTCCGTGACGCATCCGTTCCTCAGGCTGTCAAGGAAATAATCCTTTCAAATGATTTGTATTCAAGAGCAATAAAATCTGGAATTGCTAACTATACGGCAATTGCTAATAAGATACAAACAGAGGTACAAAATTCAACTGGAAATAAAGTAAACATCGGGACAATTGTAGTAGCCATTAAAAGATTGGCAGATATAATTAACACTAACGAGATTGGTATTCATGATAGACACTCTCCAGGCACAAAGGATATTGATTACCGGTACGATAAATCAAATCGCGTTCCTTCTCTGACCCCGCAAGACGCAAGAATGAAGCTTACAGGAAGTATAATAGATATTGACTTGGGAAGTCAAGATTCCTTCAAAATTGTAAATGATATGCTAAATAAACTATCTGGAGAAGACCTGTTTGACTACAACTTAGTGCGGACTGCAGAAAAGATAAAGATCATTACTGAGGATATGTTAAATTCAAGAAGGATGATTGCATCTCTGACAGAGGATTGTCAAGGGAAGGTTACTGAGGGACTTTCCAAGATCACCATAAATTTGTTCTACGAGGATATACACGGAATAAGAAACCTTTTGTTTGGAATATTTGAAGCCCTAGGAAATCATAAAATTTCCATTCATAACGTGTTTTTTACTAGTAATGAAATAGTAATAATCTTGGAGCGTAATCAAGCGATAAGAGCCTATGATTTGCTACAAAACCTAATTTTTAGACAATAGTCCTTATATAGGGCAAAATTGATATTAATCGAGCCTACAAGTAGGAACAGTAGACAATTAAAGAATCAAAAAGACAAATAAAGGCGTTGGATGTGAGTCTAAAGTGTGTCTAACCTAATGAAATTGAAAACTGGAGAGTGGGATTTATCAGCTCTTGTTAAGAGTCCCAACTCAGAGGAAATTAATGATAGACTAGTTAGAATCAATTCATTGATAAGTTCATTTGAAGAAAATAAGAATTTATTGAATTCAAATATAACTTCAAATGATTTTGTTAAATTAATTCATGATTCTGAAATAATTGCCGAGGATTTAAGCATAATTACGAGTTATGCATATCTTAAGTATGCGGAAAACACTTCTTCAAATAGTAATGCCGGTCTAGTTACTAAAATGAGTAACTTTTCAACGGAAGTAGCGAACAGATTGCTATTTTTTGATCTTTGGTTTAGGAAAGATCTTGATAAAAATAATGCGAATAGATTAGTTGAAGGTGCACCTCCGATTTATAGAGATCATTTAATTCATGAACGATCTATGTCTAAATATACTTTGAATGAATCAGAAGAAAAAATAATCAATATACTAGATGTTACTGGAATGAATGCTTTAATTAAAATTTATGATAGAATGTCCAATGCGTTTGAGTTTGAGTATATAGAAACAAGAGGAAAGAAGAAGATTAAAAAGCATTTTACCAATAAGGAGAAATTAATTTCATTAGTAAGAAGCTCAAAAGCATCAGAAAGGGTCGCGGCATATAAGGCATTATTATCTACTTATAAAAAAAATAGCGGAGTATTAGGTGAAATTTATTTAAATAGGATACTAAACTGGCACAACGAGTTTATCGACCTCAGGAAATTCTCAACTCCAATATCGGTAAGAAATCTTTCAAATAATATTAGCGATGATTCTGTTTCCGCGTTATTAAATGTATGTAGAGCAAACTCCAAGGTTTTTCAGAAATACTTTACGGAAAAGGCAAAGATGTTAGGGGTTAAGAAATTGGAAAGATATCATTTGTATGCTCCGTTAAAAACACAGAAGAGAGAAAAGATTGAATATGGTAAAGCTTTGAAAATAGTACTAGAAGCTTTTGAAGAATTCCATCCAGAATTCAAATCTATAGTTCAAACTTTGGTATCTCAAAAACACATACACTCCAAATTGCAAGATAATAAACAAAGTGGGGCTTTTTGTTCAACCGTTAGCCCATCAATAAATCCATATGTTTTATTGAATTTTGACGGGACTTTAAGAGATATTTCAACCATGGCTCACGAATTTGGACATGCCATTCACAGCGTATTAGCATCTGACAAACCTATCACTGTTCAGCACCCTTCCCTACCTCTAGCTGAAACTGCTTCGGTATTCGGAGAAATGATACTAAACGAGAGACTTTTAAAGAACGTAAATAAGAAGGAGAAACGTATTTTATTGGCCGAACAGATAGATGATTTCTATGCAACAATACTGAGACAAGCATATTTTACTATCTTTGAGATTGACGCACATGACATGGTTGGTAGAGACAGTTCAACGACAAGTGATCAGATTTGCGATTTATATATAAACAATCTAAAATCGCAGTTCGGTGTATCCATGAAGTTGTCCGATGATTTTAGGTATGAGTGGCTATACATACCTCACTTTTACCATTCGCCATTTTACTGTTATGCATATTCATTTGGAAATCTTTTGGTTTTATCACTTTATCAACAATTTAAAAAAGAAGGAAATGAATTCATTCCAAAATATTTAAGAATCCTTTCTTCTGGAGGCTCTAGGAAACCTGAGGATCTATTGCAAGAAAATGGAATCGACATTACAAAGGAGAGATTTTGGCAAAAAGGGTTTGACTTTGTGAAC
This sequence comes from Candidatus Nitrosocosmicus sp., assembly GCA_035276505.1. GTDB lineage: Archaea > Thermoproteota > Nitrososphaeria > Nitrososphaerales > Nitrososphaeraceae > Nitrosocosmicus. Next base: position 48 of record DATELO010000220.1, on the reverse strand, counting down.
GAACATATTCAAAACCTACGAAATACGGAATAGAAATCCATATTTCTT
>DATELO010000219.1:0-16731 GCA_035276505.1 Candidatus Nitrosocosmicus sp. | reverse complement strand
AAAAGAAAAGATTTCTAATGGAATTTGAAAATCCCTTCAAATGTGACAAATGCAGCGAGAGGTTTAAAAAGAAAAAATATCTAAGGGAACATAAAGCAGAAGTACATGCATACTAGTCATGTCGAACTATGATATTCGTTTCTGTTAACTTTTAAGAAGCGAAGGGAAAGATTAATTCTGACGATATGAAGATTTATACCAAATCTGGGGACAAGGGAAAAACTAGTTTATTCAATGGAAGCCGAGTCAACAAGACAAGTAAAAGAATAATATCATACGGAATTATAGACGAAGTAAACAGTCACATTGGAATACTGATATCTCTTTCATACAACAAACCTGAGATCCTAGATTTAGAGAAAATGCTTTTGGCTTTACAAAAACAATTATTTGTTCTAGGAAGCGATCTTGCTAATCCATCGGACACAGCTTCCGAATATCCTCGTATAACATCCGAAGATGTCACGTATGTAGAAAATCAGATTGATGACTTGGACAAGCACCTGGAACCATTGATATCCTTTATACTGCCTGGCGGGTCGATCCAGTCATCACACTGTCATGTTATTCGTACTGTAATTCGCAGGGCCGAAATTTCTATGGCGGAGTTGTATTCTGAAAAGGAGATAAGTGAAAGTGCTTATATCTACATAAATAGATTATCAGATCTTTTTTTTATGCTTGCTAGAACCTTTAATAAGAGATTAGGAAAAGAGGACATAATTTGGAAAAATTGATACCTCTTTTTTAGTAATATCATTAAAGGACTAGTCGATTTGGGAAGAAGACAACGAAATACACCAATAAAACACGATTAAAGGAAATACGACTTTACCATTATTATCTAGACCTATACTCTAGAGCAAATTGTAGTGAGTGACTTCCCGGATCGGCTAGATAATATTATTTAAGAATTTTGAACGCAGACTCCAATTACAAGTCCTTTTCTTTTGAGAATTTATTGAATATTTTATAAACAAATCTAAAATAAATACTATGGAAAGAGGATATAAGAACTGTTACACCGGACCCCAGGATGATTCCCCCTATGACATCTGTAGGATAATGAACGCCAAAGTAAATGCGAGAGACAAATACAAGTAACCCCTCTAGAAGGAGGCCTGAAAATATCATCAGGTTTCGTTTAGTATTTTTCAGAAACAAGGCAAAAGCAGTAATTCCAACCGCAACTACACTAGCATGGCCAGAGGGATAGGACTTGTCCTCTTGTACTTCTGATAAAACAGTTGAGAATTTAACAGCAGGCCGATCTCTATCTGAGACTTCTTTAACCAGAATGTTTAGCGGAATAACAATTAGTAATGACAAAACGATTACTATTGAAATCATCCTTCCTTGGAAACCACCGAAGACAAAACAAGTCAATATAACAAATATCCAAAAAATTTCTCTTCCATATTCCGAAACAAGTTTCATCAGATAATCTAAATATGGATGATGGATTATGGAAATGTATAGGACAGATTGCTCGTCAATGTCCATCAATAACTGCCCTTTATAAAAGGCCTTATCGTTTGAAAAAGAAATAATAATCGAAAATAAAATAAAACCTGTAATAAGAAAAATGCCCGTATAAAAATAACTCATTGACAAAATGGAACTATATGATGATTTATCGGGTGGTGGCTCATGGTTCAATGATTATTCAATGATATTGTAACTCGAATTAAATTCTATCCAAAACAACCATGTATATTAACATTCAAAACTGATTAAGTGATAATGGTTTTAGATTAGTAACATTGGAGCCAGAAAATGATAAAGTAACGGTAAATCAAGGATGATCATTACTAGGTAGCAATCAAATATACAAAATGCCTAAAAAATTATCTGAACTAGAGCAAAATTCTTAGATTTACTACACAATGTCATGAAATTTCAGCAAAAACTGTTGAAGACTTGAGAGATCATTAAATAATTGATGTAAATAAAACGGGGCAAATCATCATAAATAAAAAACCTTCCATCTTTCAATAAAATATACCGATCAATAAATATACAAACCTGTCGAATTCTACAATCTTAAACCTACTAAATTCTTAAATATATTAATTGTGCTGAAAAATAAATTTGAATCGTGTGATTATGAATAGTACTTTAATTACCTTAATTAAGAATAGTAGTATAATTTTTGATTTAACTGTACTAAATGTATTTGACAGTATTATTAACTGTAATCTTTGTTACTTCAAAATATACTATCATAGTTATCAGTATGAAACCAAACCAAGATTTGCAATTGTTTACGTCGTTGTCTTGATGGCATTCTCTAAGGCAAATAAAATAAAATATCAAAAAGTGATTTGAACTTTGGGAACACAATTCGATCAGCTAAAGGTTTTTTATGGTATTATCTTGGCCATGATGATACTTTCAGGAAACAGTGGAGTCACAATCTTGCCACTTAAAACATCACTCGGCCTCCTGAATGATCCTTCAATATTACAGTTGCCTATAGATATTACATCCGAATCTCTCTTTTCCAATCAACATTTTGAAAAGTCTCTGCAGCTATCCAAAAATGATCACTCTACTTTATTTCAAGAATCGGACAGTGACGAGGAACTAGACCAATCTACAAACGACGAGAAAAAAAAATCAGATGAGCCAAACAAGCTGGATGAAAATCAAGATCAAACAGTAACAAGCCACAATCTGGTCGGAGATAATAAAAACTCAGTTAGCCAAGAGAAAAATTTCATAAAATATGAAGATAAGGAGAACGATTATAAGAACAGTGATGAGAATAACGAAACCCCAACCAATAATAATCAAAATACTCAAAACAACAAACCAAAGAATATCAAGGGTCCAGTTAAACTCACATTCGTTGATTCTTACTGGACTAATAACGTAGCTCCTGAAACAGTTGTAGCAAGTATCTCTTCTGGCCAAGTTACGGCTCAACAAATGCCTCCAGTTGCTAGACAGGAGGTAGATCCAGGAGAGGGAAATTCAGTACTTGCTGTCACAATAATTAACCAAGGCTTCTCAGATATATCAGGGGTTAAAGGTTATTTTGATTTTCCAAATGGCTTTAAAGCCCTTGTTACACCTGATAATGTAGATTCAGATACCGCAATTTCTAGTTACAATGGCGTGGTAAAAGCAGGTCAGTCATTTGTCCTTTACTTTCCAGTTAATATTTTGCAAAATACTCAGGTTGGAAAAGAATATCAAGGAGACTTAAAAATTAAATACTTTAAACTAACTGAACAATCTAAGAAGGATTTTAGAACAGCTAATATTGAGGTGCCGTTTCGATTAACAGGAAAGGTAATCTTAGAACTTAAGGGAACAGGTCATGAATCAATAGCACCTAATGCAAATGAACCCAGCAACATGTATCCTTTCGGTAGATCAGACATCATTAATGTAATGGCTGGTTCTCCAAATACTCTTAATATCCAATTGTCTAATATTGGTACTGCTACAGCGACTGGTGTTACTGTGGATGTCCTGAATACTAACCAACAACTAGCAACAAATGATAATAATGTTGATGTAGCGAGTAATTCTACGCTACAATCTAGTCGGTCTACCACCCAGGTGCCTTTCATTAATTTAGGCAATACAGTCTTTAACGTAGGTACTATATCCCCCCATCAGGGATTTAGTATAGACCCTGTAATATTCCCTCCAGCTTCATCTGGAAACATTCTTCAAAATATTGAAATCAGAATTTCTTTCAATGACGCATACGGTAATAAGAAAACAATAAATCACTTAGTAGGTATACAGATCGTTCCAACTTCTCCTCAGAATGATCTTTTTGTTTCACCTGCAACATTCGAGAGACAGGAGGATACGTATATACAACCCATTCAACATGAAAAACATCAATTCATTAAAGCCGAATTTGACAATCAACAGTTTGGATATGAGATGTTAGCCGATTTTTACCCTTTCCACCTTTATCCGCTAACGACTTTAGTATCTCCAAAAGACCATCTTTCTAAGATTCAACTGTCAGATAACATCCCAAAACCATCTCTCACCAAAGACAATCAGATTCAAATCGTGGCAGGGAAAGTGGCAAACATCAGTTTTAGTGTTAATGGATTCGATAATTCTGGATTAGGAGGCAGTAACACTATTTCCAATCTTGCGGTTAGTATCACACCACAATCACCTTCAGTAAAAATCGTTGGGAAATCTTTATGGAATTTAGCGATGTTGGATTCTCAAAGCCCCAACATATTATCTACTGATGTTTTTGCTTCGCCTTCATTAATAGGGAACCCAATATTTTTCACGGTGAAAATTCAGTATCTCAAAAATTATCAAGAACTAAAAACGGCTACATTTAACCTTGGTGCAATTGTTACTGGAAACATAAACTTATCAGTGAATGATGTAAGCATTAGAGCTATAGGTAACCAATATAATCTTGTCGGGAACATCTTAAACGAGGGTAACTCTGTAGGTCAATTTTCCAAAATGGCTATCCTTGATGATAATGCAAGTACGTCCGTGAATAGTAGTTCGCAAGAGTCTCCAATTTCTCATAGTGAGGTGTATATAGGAGATCTTCCAGTCAACAATCCGATCCCTTTTAATATACCTTTATCACAATCCATCCTAGCAAAATTATTAAAAGAGACTGAAAGTCTGGATACTTCATATCAAGGTGAAAGGACATCCACAATCATGATTCCTCTGAAACTTACTTATACCGATAGTGTCCAAGAGGTTCAAGAAAACATCAATTCCTATCCCCTAACATTTGACCCAAAGATTATCTCTGCATTCGGCGGCTTAGCCCAAAACAATGGATTTGTAGACTCTTATTGGGCAGTAGATGCGCCTTTACAAAGCAATTCTGCATCTACAACTGCATTTACTAAAACTTCTATTCAGAAGGCTGTTGCACCTGGGGAAGGTTCTTCTATACTAGCTGTTGAACTAACAAATACTGGGTTTGCAGACATATCTGGAATTACAGGTTATCTACGGTTACCGCCAGGATTCCAGCCTGATAACTCTCAAACTATCAGTGGAGAAAATGGACTCCCATACCCTGACACTCTAACCGCTGTTTCGTCTATCAGTAACGTAATTAAATCAGGTCAAACATATACACTTTATTTCAAGGTGAACGTATTGGAATCAGCCACAATTGGAAATCATATAGGTTCACTTTCAATTTTTTACTTTAAGGTTCCTGATACTCAAGTAGGTACTTATCGAACCCAAGAGATAGATTTTCCATTTTACCTCCCGGGTAAACCTATACTGGATCCATCCTCCAATGTGACAGACCTTGAACCAGGAGTAAGTAATCCTATCAAAATATATATAAACAATATAGGAAGTGCACCTGCGACAGGCGCAATTTTGCAAATTTCAGAGTCTGATGATACTGTCATATCAGCCGGAAGCACAGACAGAGTAGGAGCGAATACTACTTCCGTTAGTAGTGTCCAAGATGATTCCGTCTCTATTCCATTAATTACTACTGGACAAACTACGTTCGATCTTAAATCTATACCTGTCAACGGCTATTCTGAGGTCCAGATGAATATTATCCCCTCGGTTAACTCTGAAGAAAGTTTACAGAAACTGAACCTCCACATTACTTATATCAATCCGGTTGGCATCCCTACTTCAACTGACACGACCTTAGGCTTTAGGGTGTTACCAAATCCACCGGATGGAGGATTGAGTGTAACGGGCAGTAATCCAGGTACTGAGAGTACTGAGGATGGTTTGAGTGTAAGCACAAATCTCTTGATGTTGAACAAGGAAAACAAAACAGAAGGTCAGACTCAGAATTTATCAAAAGAATTTCTAGAACAGCCTCAAAACCTGTCCCACGATAGAGAAACTGAAAAATTCGAGGGACATTTGTCTTTCATTTCCCTGTCGGATTCCTCGGCTGGTGCCAATAATTCAAACAGCGCTCTCGCACAGTCTTTGTCGTCTAAGAGTCCACAGGACCAAACTATTTTCATAACTGCAGGCAAGATCGATGACTTTAGATTTAATATTACAAACAATAATGAAGACGAGATAAGCAATGCAGTAGTAACATTAACAGTAAATACAGCTTCTTTAGAAATCCTAGGTAACTCAAAATGGGATTTAACAAAAATTGATCCAAGTACAACCATAGTGCTTCCAACAAAAATATTCGCTTCAACCTCTTTGATAAATAGTCCTGTATCTTTCAACGTAAATATAGAATATGTAAGCAAAGGTCAGTTGAAGTCAAGTTCTTTTAATATTGGAGCAAATGTTGTGGGAGAAATAGATGTGAGTGTTAATGATCTTGCAGTAGATAACATCGGAGGCGTCTTGAATGTAGTAGGAAACCTTCTTAATAAAGGGAACACAGGAGGGTTATTTACCACTGTTGAGTTAGTAACTGACGAAAAAATGATTCGAGGCGAGATTAATAATATGTCTCTATCAGGCAAAAATGTTACGAATCTGAGAATAGTTTCACCATTATCTACTACTCCTCAATACTTAGGAGATCTAGATGAAGACTCCCCATTGCCATTCAACATTCCGCTTTCAACAAATAACAAATCATCGTCTGGAAACTATTTGATTCCATTAAAGATTGAGTACTATGATGATCTAAGGAAGTTGTACACGATTTTTTCCAGTAATATTGTAAAAATTGAAATGCCTCCAGAGCCTTCCAATGATAATCAGGGTCTAGGAAGTATTTTTTCTGGCTCAAATCCACTAGGTTTCATAATCCTGATAATTCTTGTGATTGTAGTATATCTAATAATAAAATACTTGAAAAAAAGGAGTAGAGGTAAGAAGCAAAAAGCAAAGAAACAATTGGGAAAAAGTAATAATTTCATTGATTTGCTAGATAGTGTTAAGAAAAGCGGTGAAAAAAGTAAGAAAGATAAACCCGAGTAGTTGAATCCAGCTTCTGCAAAATTATGGGTTATACACATCTTATCATGAAATTATAGATAACAAATCCCGCAGGCGAGTTACCCAGAAATTTTTAATCCAACCCCAACCAAAATAAATATAGTTACAATAATTGAACCCAAACTTAAGAATTTTAGAATAGATTCATAGGTTCTCGTTTTTTCTGTTATTATGTTGTTTCGTTTGTTTTCCTTGTAGATCCTCGAAATCCTGATCTCTAAGTAACTGAGGGCAAATGGAACGAGTGACAGTAATATTGCTAGCAGATTTATGAAATTAGTTTGGATTACAAATCCTGCGAGAAAAGGAAGCGCACCCCATGAAATTGAAAACCAAAAATTATTGTGAAACCTCCCTCCAAATAACTCAAAATTATATGCAAACAGAAAAAATCCTTCGATTAATCCGATAACAATTAAGTAAGGTGAAAAATTGATTGCGTAATAAAAACCTAAACTATATGCAACTACAAGTGTAGCAATAATGATAAGCCAAGATTGTTTTTTACTTAACAATTGTCCCCAAGGTTTTACCCGATCCGATCCTATAGCATCTGCAACATGAGCTGCAATTCCTAATGATAGAAAATAAATTAGTACAATACCCGCCATTTTCCCAAAATCTACACTCGATGACAACAAACACCCCCAGACAACAAATGACAAACACATGCCCGTATATGGAAGAAAAAGCATTCCACAAGCCATACGAAATTTTAGCGGGCCAAATTTGGGTACGAACCACTCATTAATTCTACTATCGAAAGTCATTTTTTACTGCAGTAATGATTAATGAGGTCTGAAAGGTCAAGTAGCTTGATACGATTTGACTAAATCCAAATTTTCTCAAGATATCCTCTATCTTTGTATCCCACCCATTTTGTTTAATTAAAACATCAAGATTAGAGAACACGTTTTTCCATTTCTCATCGTTCCTCCATGCATATCTAATAATTCTAAAGTAATTGTTCCATGCAAATCTGAACAAAGAATTTCTAGGAAGTGTGAAATCATGCAGGACGATACAACCCCCAAATTTTAAAACTCTATAGCATTCAAGGATTAGAAGATTCAAATTGGTATATTTTGGCAAATATGAGGTTACGATAAAATCAAATGTATTATCAACAAATGGTAACAATTCTGCATTTGAATTAACAAGATTCATTTTGATTCCTTTTGCTGGAATCATTTTCAAATATGCGAATGTCAAATCAACACCTAAAACTTCATTACCGTTTTCTAACAGTAAAGATGAGAGGATTCCTGTCCCGCAAGCAAGATCCAATACGAAACAATTGGTTTGAATATTGCTAACAATTTTTTTCTTCCACACAGTATCCTGGCCAATAGTAGCCAATCTGACTAACCTGTCATAGTCTCCTGAATTTTCTTTTGCAAAAAATGAACGTGCATATTCTACACCAACTTTAGGATTCACAAGTAAAATGCAAACTGTTAACTAATATCTCTGCTGGTTAAATGTTTTATCTTGACAAAGATATAAATTAATTCATACCGAAGAACAAATTATGACACAGATTACGAATGTTATGTACATTATCTTGATTACCATATCAATGTCTATTATAGCCACGTTTTTTACTTATCTTTTCGATATCTCTATTGACGTTAAGAGCCTCGTCAAGAGCATACCGCATATGTTATTTAGCAATCATTTTCAATTTAAGGCGGTCATATAGTCGGTTTGTCTGGTCCCCTCAAAACCCTGTCAAACGATTTAAAGAATTTCACTTTACCTTACTATAAACTAAAGGAGTTACTTAGAACAGGATGGGTAGAAAAACTTCAGATCGAAAATTCTGAATCGGTTGCTTCCCATACTTTACTTATGATAGTAATTGTATTGTTTATAGCTACAAAATACTCTTTTTCGTGCGAGAAAAAATTAAAGCTTATTGAGATGGCCCTTATTCATGACGTGGCGGAATCGATCGTTGGAGATATTACCCCTGAATCTATAAGTTATACTGAGAAGAGGCAAATTGAAGATAATGCATTTAAACTAATTATGGAAAAGTTGCCACAAAGCAAATTAAAACTTGAATTATCACGTATATGGAAAGAATATAATGAAAACAAATCATTTGACTCAAAGTTAGTGCATATAATAGACAAATTGGAAATGATGCTTCAAGCAGACTTTTATCACAAATATAGAAAAAATGTAGAGCGCTCCAACATCAACCCTTTTAAAAAGAGTGTTTCATTGTTTGTAAGGGAGAATACAGACTATTTTAAAGTACGAATGAATTCCAAAACAATGTCGACTGAAGATAAAGAACTAAATGAAATTAAAGAAATATTAGCTTATCTGTGCAAATAACTTTATGCAATATTTTGTTGCTTTGAAGATGGGTGAAAAGAGAGTAAAGGATGCACAGGAACTGTTGTCAAGTTTCATTTTAGACAACACTCCAGCATTACCTGCATTAGCTCTCAAGGACAATAAGAGTAATAACTGGGAGCCAGTTGGAGAGGAGAACTACTTTGCAATTGTAAAAGAAGAGCAGGGATATCTTATTGCCATATGTGACAAAAATGGGATCGCTAAATCTATTGCAAATTGGTTTTCTGAGGAAAAAAAAGAAGTAGTGAAAAATAACATACAACAAAAGGGAGACATTAAAGAGTATTTTGGCAAGGTCTCATTGCCGGTTTAGATTCCGAATCTTGGAAGAGAAGATAAATACAGTGAGGATTTGAAGGGAATTGAGTAACTACGAAAGAGAAATCGAAGTCAGGGGACATCTTGTAGACTCTTCTATACTGACTCGCATTTTTGACAAAGTAATGGATATGAAGGGTGATTTCACGGTTGAAGAATTCACAATTGGAAAGAAGAAAGAGGATCATAGCTATGCGAGATTAGTTATAAGAGCAGATTCAGAATTTCACCTCTCAGAGATCTTAGAGAGCTTGTTTCGTGAAGGCGCAACAAGTATTTCTACAGATACTGTAACTTGTACAAAGGCACCCAAGGACATGGTATTACCTGATGATTTTTATAGCACTACGAATAATTCAACTCAACTTTACTTTGATAATGAGTGGATAAGCGTTGAAAGAATGATGATGGACAAATGCATTGTGCTTGATCCAGTCTTAAAAAGGGCTGAATGTAGGACTAATCGTGAGGTAAAAAAAGGTGATTTGATTGTCACAGGTGAAAGAGGGATTAAAATTGTTCCTCAAGAAAGGCCTAGGGAGGGCGTAGACATCTTTCAATTCATGAGTAGTACTAGTTCCAGTGAACGTCCAACTCAACAAATAGCGAAAAAGGTTGCGCTAGACATCATTAAAACCAAACATGAATCAGGGAAAATAATTGTAGTTGCAGGTCCAGTCGTAGTTCATTCAGGTGCTTCAGAAATTATGGCGAAAATGATCAGAATGGGGTTAATCGATGGTATATTAGCTGGTAATGCGTTAGCAGTCCATGATATAGAAAATGCTCTGTTGGGTACATCATTGGGTATGCACGTGAACGATGGTACACTTGCAGTTAGAGGGCATAGAAATCACATGACAGTCGTGAATGAAGTTTTTAAGGCAGGCTCCATCAAATCAATGGTAGAAACGGGAGTACTTACTAAAGGCATAATGTATGAATGCACAAAAGCAGATATTCCTTTCGTTTTATGTGGTTCTATAAGAGATGATGGGCCTATTCCGGATGTCGTCACAGATGTAGTAGAAGCGCAGAAGCAGTATAAATCCCTTCTAAGAGATGCAAAATTGGTAATAATGTTATCAACGATGCTCCACTCAATCGCGGTAGGAAATATGTTACCCGCTTCGGTTAAGGTTATAGCCGTTGATATCAATCAACCCGTTGTTACAAAATTATTGGATAGAGGAACAACTCAAGCAATTGGAGTGGTTACTGATATTGGATCATTTCTGCCAATAGTGATGCGGAATTTAGAAAACCTATTGCCTACGAGATAAACTTCTCATAGTTTAATTTTTGTGGGGATATATTTGACCCCTAACACCGCATAATAGATGATCCAGGTTTCGACCATTTTCTTACCTACAGAGTAAAGAAGTTCACTAATGATCCTCGCTCCGCATTACTTCTGTGTCAATAAATTTGATGAGTTTTTTGTCGGACACTCTTGTCGTATGATTACACTCTACGCATCTAAAAAATACTTGAGATTTTCTAATTTTCGGAATCTTTTTAGACTCTAAATGCTTAACTATCCAGTCTTTTGGAGATTTGGTTTTACAAAAAGGACAAACAATACATGTAGATACTTCATCTATATCGTTTGAGATTGACATGAGTATACATGGTTAGTGATATTCAACCTATTTATCTTGTATATGATAGTGTTCTATATGACCCAGACTATCTAAAAAAAGCAGAATAAAAGAGATTACATTACATGCAATTTATTAAAAAATGAGGTCTAATCGAGGGTCAGAATTTCAGAACCCCCCAGATTGAATGTTTATATCAACGGATTATAGAAATTGAACTACTAAGATGGAATTTATTATGACTCGCGGTCACTTTTGGAAAGAAGAATCTCTCTTATCGAATTCATTGCGACCTGAGGATCAGCCTTGCCTTTGGTTTCTTTCATGATTAGACCAAGAATGAAATTGCTGACATTAGGATTACTTTTTGATTGGTCAACGAGATGAGGCTGATCAGATACAATTTTTTTTATCAAATCAGCGATTTGCTCTGCATTTGAAATTCTATTAGTATCCAGTCGCTTTACCAATTCAATCGGATCCTCGCCAGTCCGTAAGCAAGTGTCGAAGATCTCCCTGGCCATGCTCCTACTAACTGTTTTTTCTTCGACAAGTTTTGCCATACTCGCAATTAAACGGGGAGACATATGTGAATCAGACAATATGTCAGCTGATGTTTTACTATTATCAGTCTTTTCTAATTCATTTATTTTCGTTAACAATTCGTTAATAATCCAATTAGATACTTCTATAGGAGACTGGTAAAACTTTAAAGACTCCTCAAAAAAATCACTTATTCGTTTGCTATTTACTAATATTCTTGCAGTATGTGAGGTGATTTTATATGTATCCTTATATCTTTCTAGTCGCTCAGCTGGCAGTTCGTGCATTTGAGATCTCACGTTGGATACAAACTTTTCACCGCCCAAGTTTATCCTAGGGATATCGGGTTCAGGAAAATATTTGTATTCTTCCTCTTCTTCTTTGGACCTTGCGGCAACTGTAATTTTTCTCCTTTCATCCCAATGTCTGGTTTCGGCCTGGACTTCGATATCATGCATAAGCAGAGTTTTTTGCCTAGTAATTTCATAATATATTGATTTTTCAACATCTTTAAATGAGCTTATATTCTTGATTTCGACCTTTTTTCCTCCTTTGACCGAGACATTAACATCACAACGAATTGACCCTTCTAAGGCGGGGTCGCACACTTCCAAATATTCAAATATATTGATGATTTCGTTTAGAAAAATTCTGACATCCGATGGATTCGAAAAATCGGGTTCTGTTACAATCTCAACTAGTGCTACTCCAGCTCTATTATAGTCAATCAAACTATAAGTGTTAATAGATGATTTCTCATCCTCGTAAGCGATTTTCCCAGGATCTTCTTCTAATTGAATTCTTGTGATCCTAATGAACGCTTTAGGGTTTTGAATTGAAGAATCACTGCTTTCTCCAGTTAAATAATGCGCAAAATTATACAATCCATCGTAACCAATACTGCTTAGTTCGTATGAATTATACTGTGTTATTTGAAAGTTTTTTGGTAAATCAGGGTAAAAATAATTTTTTCTATAAAATGATATTTTTTCAGGTATGCTGCAATTGAACGCTAAGCAAATCATTGAAGCGAATTCTACTGCTCTTTTATTTAGTAAGGGTAAAGTTCCGGGCAAGCCCAGACAAATTGGGCATGTATTCTCATTTGGTTGTAAATTTCTATAATTACAAAGACATCTACAAAATAACTTTGTATTAAGATTAGTAAGTTGACAATGTATTTCAAGGCCTATCTTGATTTGATCAATATTCTCTTTATCCAATTTCATAGTTCCGGATAACACTCTCCACAATCTGCTTCTTTTTCAAGTAAAACTGCAAGATCAACTAATTTTTGTTCATCAAACTCATTTGCAATTAATTGAAGACCAAATGGAAAACCCTCTTTGGAAAACCCTGCAGGAATGGAAATTGCAGGGAGTCCTGTTAGATTTGCAATAATTGTAAACAAGTCCAAGTTATAGATATCTACGGGATTAGATATTTTTTCTCCCAGTTTGAAAGGCAGAACAGGCATAGTTGGGAGTAAGATGATGTCAAATTTCTTAAAGAAATTTTGCAATTCGTTCCGAATTAAGGACCGTACCTCTTGTGCCTTAGCATAATATTTACCGAAATATCCAGCGGAAAGAACATAAGACCCCAACAAAATTCGTAGTTTAACTTCATCCCCAAATAAAGATCTTGATTTTGAAAAATAACTTGTCCATTCATATCCCTCTGGGTTTAAATCATATCCATATCTTATATTGTCAAACTTAGAAAGATTACTTGATGCTTCAGCGGTAGCAATAATGTAATATGCTGCAACGGCAAAATCTATCATTGATAATTTGATATTTTCCAAAAAATGATGTTTGCTTTCTAAGAAGTCGATTTTATTTTGAATCCCACTAACGATTTGTGGATCAGAGACTTGAATTAAATCAGATAATATACCTATCTTTAATAGGCCGGTCTGTAATTCATCATCTGATTTTATCCTACAAAAATTACTCGAAGAGGATGTTGTATTATCATTGATATCTTCTCCAGAAATTGTATTTAGAAGAGGAACAATATCATAAATTGTTCTTGATATGGGTCCAATCTGTTCTAAGGAATTTGAATAAGAAACCAGACCATTTCTGCTTACTCTTCCATAAGTTGGTTTAAGGCCAATCACAGAGCAAAAACTAGCAGGACATCTAATGGACCCTCCAGTATCTGATCCAAGGGATACTGGTATCTGGAGCGATGACACCGCAGCTGCACTTCCACCTGAAGAGCCGCCAGCAATATATTCTGTGTTCCATGGGTTTCGCACTGGTCCAAATGCCGAAAATTCAGAGGTAGTGCCCATGCCGAATTCATCCATATTTAACTTACCTATAACTATTCCATCCTGTTTTTCTAAACGATCTACCACAGTTGCATTGTACGGGGAAATATAATCACTGAGCATTTTTGAAGCACAGGTGTTTTTCAATCCCTTTACACTAATATTGTCTTTAATTCCTACTGGAACGCCCGCTAGGACCCCAGTTTTTTCCCCTTTTTGTATTTTCTTGTCGATCCTCTTTGATTTTTCTAGGGCATCTTCAAAATTCTTGGAGATAAAAGAATTTATCTTGATATCAATCTTGTCGATCCTTTCAATAATTTTGGAAATATACTCTTCTGCAGTAAACTCGCCATTTTTAATATTACTTACAACTACATTCGCGGGAAGTTTATATAGATCCTTCAAAGTCTAAATCCTCGGTCCTAATATATAGCCATTCTTTGAGTTGGAGAACTTGATCTTTGTTTGAAGATCTCCTTTGACAGTATTAACCTCTGACAGTTGATCATCTCGCAGTGAATTAATAGGTTTTTCGATTTTCATATCAATACCGCTAATAGTCTCTTGATCCTTCTTATCGAATTCGTCAAGTATGTCAAATAATTTTAAAACTTCGCGAATCTTTATACTGGTTTCAATCATCAATTCACCAGGGATTTCCAATTTAGATAAATCACATAACTTTTCTAGGTCATCTGCAGTTGACATTAACTAGGTGGGTTCATACTCAACTTTATATTTATCTTATGGAGTCAATCGATCTATATCCCGGGGATAAAAAGTCGCATCTCTGATATTTTCTAACTTCAATATTGCCATGATGAGTCTCTCTAGACCCAATCCAAATCCCGCATGTGGTGGTACTGCATAATCAAATACTCTAAGATGGTAGTCAAAAGCTTTATCGTTTAAACCTTTTTTCTTCATATTTTCTATCAACATCTGCTTATTGTTTATACGTGTACTACCTGAAGACAATTCGAGACCTCCATACATCAGGTCGAAAGATTCACTGAGTACATTTTTTTCGTTGATTTCTTTCCCTGTAGATAGATTGTCTTCTGTGATTGATTTAACGTAAAAAGGCTTGGTTGAAGCGGGCCAATCAATTATAAAAAAGAATTCATCTCCAAATATGTCTTTAAGTAATTTAGGAGAAATATCATCACCCCATCTAATATATTTATGATTTGCTTGAAGTTTTTTTACCAAATCCGTATATGTTATCCGAGTGAAGGATTTACTAACTTGTGGTAAATTTATATCCAAATTTTTTAGATCATCAGCATTCTTCGTACTTATTTGATTTATAACATATTGTATTAGTTTTTCCAAATGATCCATCATATCACGATAATCCACATAAGCTTTTTCCGCATCAACTGATATTGCCTCAGATAAATGTCTATTTGTCCTAGATGGCTCCGCTCTAAATATTGGAGCAATTTCAAAGACACTTTCAAATGCCATAGTAAGTTGTTCCTTATATAACTGTGGGCTTTGAGCCAAGAATGCCTCCCGATCGTAGTAAAATATCGGAAAAAGTGCTGCTCCCCCCTCAGTTGCTGTAGCAATCATTTTTGGAGTATTAACTTCAATAAAATAATTTTCTCCAAAATATTCACGAATTGAACTAATGATTGTATTCCTAATTCTAAATACAAATTGCAAATAGTTACGTCGCAAATCTATTGCGCGTAAATCCAAGCGAGTGTCTATTCCTACTGAGGAAACTGCTTGAGTTAAAAAGGGGGCAGGCTTATTAGAAACTGAGAGAATTTTAATCTCATCTGGTATAATTTCAACTAAACCAGATGAATTTTTCTGTTCTACAACTACCCCTCTAATACCTAACGAAGAGTGTTCTTTCAAATTTCTCAAGGTATTAAACAAATGAGGAGACATTTCCTTCTTCTTGACAACCACCTGTATTTCTCCAAACTGATCTCTTAATTGTACAAAAAGGACGTTTCCATGATCACGTTTGGATGAAATCCACCCTATAATGATAACCGTGTCATTGATATTGGATCTGCTTATCTGAAATGAATAATGTGACCGTCTCAGATTTCCAAGTTCATCTTCATTCACGATTTTTTCATCCATTCTTATACACTAGTTTCAAATTTTTATTAAAATATATCTCTTGTCATCATGATGTTAGGCAATTTTTCGATATATAATTGACCTGAGATAAAAGAGTCAATTTTGATGCATGGACATATTTCAAGATTGGAGCAAGATCTTAAAAAAGTCACTTGAGCCTGTAGGCAGTATAAACCTAAAACCTCTATGAAGAAAGAAAGGATTCAAACTTTTATATTGAAAGAAATCATGATTCTAGAAAGTGAGACAGTATCTTATTCTCTAAGCAATCATTTTCCCCTATATACCCATATTATAGCCCAGTTGACAGGTAGTTAACGCAGGAGGTAATCGCTCATGATAAGTCCGTTTACATTTACAATCCAGTCTAAATTTTCTCAACCAAATTAACATACTAGTAAAATAATTCGACGCAAATTTATTTTTTAGTCAATTAATTTTTTTTGAACAGGGCAATCATAAATCGAGTTAATCGATTTTGAGTCCGATAATTTTCCTATACTTTTTTAGAAATAATAAACACGAGCTATTTTGCCTAGCCATAGACCAAAATTGATGTCCTAATATGTCGATGGCGAAAGTCTTAAT
>DATELO010000218.1:0-4358 GCA_035276505.1 Candidatus Nitrosocosmicus sp. | reverse complement strand
TACATGCTTTGGACTATAATTAATGCAAGTTGTAGCATTTGATATAGGATGGAACAACACCAGAATGAAGTAAAAGCAAAGGAACTTTCAATCTTAATATGACTTGGTTAGGACTGAAATTGGAGATAGTAGTCATTCTTTTTCAAATAATTTAAATATTAATTTTTAAGGTTAGAAAACCTATTAAAAATGGTGTTAAAAATTGCAAATAAAACTAAAAAACTATTCGTTTATATCTAAGATATATGAGAAATTCGTTTTAATACCTGACTTGTTAATTCTTGATATCGAATGTAATGATTTTGTCAATAGGTGTATTTGATACAGCCTGCAGTATTAACAATCGTAGTATAAGCTCTTGAAAATGATTTTGGATGTAGTTAGATATCTTTCTCTATTTTTTATTCTATAATATATCAAGTCATTAAATTTTACTATACTCAGGCTAGGTTCCCCCCTTTTGCTAAGCAGAACATATATCCGGCTAGTCCGTCCTAGCCAGAATTTGATATTAATTTTGCAAGAAATCATTTTATGATTTCAAGGATTTCATTCATTTTTGATTTGTGTCGCACCAGGACCGCTTTTATTTTTTGAAATTTTTATATATTTTTTGTAGACTAAAAAAACGAGGGATTGGTATTCTTTGTACCACCGATTCGCCAACAAAGACTGTTTTTTAAGAATTTATCCCTATGTCGGTAATTCCCTCGTCGAGTTCTTGGGATTCAAGAATGTTAAGAGTAAACTAGAATCAAGAAAACATCCGCAAAGAAGTAAAGACAACTATAGAAAAATCAATTCTCATAGATATAACAGTCATGCAAAATTATCTTTTAAAAACAAGACAGAGATTTTTTAAATTCTGGAGAAGAGATTTTAAAGTAAGAATATTGTTACTTAAAACAATATAACATCTCATTGATAGTTACCTAGTTCCAGCAGCAATCAACACATTCTTCACCAAACGGGGAAGATCATTAAAATATTCTGCATCTTTATTAAATATCGCTTCTAGTACTTCATTTGAATATGAACTCATACCTCCAACTAGACCTATAAATTGGGGGCTTTCATTACTGAAAAAGGAAGCTACGGTACCCCGGTTTGAGTTGTCAGAGTTTTCCAGGTAATGAAAATATCCTGCTGGAACGAAAAAAACTTGACCTTTTTTCATCTCATTTGTCTCGATCTCGTTATTAGGTCCAAGAATAGTAAAACGTACTTTCCCTTCTACTACATAGTTTAACTCTCCTGCGTTTGGATGAGTATGGGGTTCAATAATCCCTCTTGGCTCTAAATCCAGTACGAAAACTGATAGCCCTTGGAGAATCGGAAAATACGGAGTACTTCCGAGTCTAGCAATACCCCCAGATGTCTGAATTTGTGGATCCGTAGCCCCAAGATTTATTGTATATGGATTTGATAAACTTTCGCTAGCTATTCCAGATGTAATACTACTATCAGGTAACTTTAATTCTGTTGCACCTACGATTTCTTCATAAATTTTCTTGCTTTCTAATTGATTGAAAAATCCCGGGGATCGTAGACCAAAAATGCTATTTAGTATCTCCTTTGGCAATGACTGAGCAGATGCGGCTAAACTTATATCTGTAGGACGTTCAATATCGTGTATCATAATAACCTTCAACTCTTCCTGTCCAACACTTTCGATATCATGCCAGTAACCCTTTGGTATAAATGTCAATTGACCTGCATTCACAGCAAAATCAACTTTTTGAGCATTTCCATAAATAGTCATATTAGCTCTTCCAGATAAACAATAATTCAATTCAGCCGAATTTACGTGCCAATGGGGAGCTTGAATACCCCCCTTTCTCAATCTCAACAATGTGCCAGCCATCCCATTTAATATGGGAAAGTTATTTGCATCCATTCGAGTTATACTGCCAAACTTGGAATCGGTATGAGGGTTTATTCCATCTAAATCAAATATCCAAGATGAACTCATATGATCATTCATTTCCTTCCTTCATTGCTATTGTTATTAAATTTTATGTCATCTCTCATGAGTTCAATTTCTATAATCTAGGTTTTACATTTTTTAGATTGGGACTATTAATATGGTTGACTGTTCGACAATGATAACAATAAGCATCTATTCATTCAAGATACGGTACAAGTTTGAATATTGCTTACGCCAAGATAGCTCATTGTATTGAAACAGAGATTTTAGATTCTACAAGCAATTTTATCACCTTCTGTTTTGATGACTAGTAACTATAGCAATTTGCTTGAATGACGATATAATTGAAAAATATAGCATCAATATCAAGAAGTTTGAGTTGATATACTATATATACTATTATTGTTATTATGGCGTAATAAGGACGACCTTTTTTACTAACCTCTTTTACCTCGAAAAAGTAATGGAGTTAGAAACAGGCCTCTTTCTTCAAGGGGATAACTAAATTTTGTTTACGAATCAAGGGTTTGTAAATTGAAGACTATGAAATTATGTCACATTCTATACATAAAATATGATATGAAAGATAAATCAGTTTGAATCGTTATCCATATTAAGGTGATCATAAAAAATAAAAAATTTCTTTCAGAATAAACCTTAAACTTTCAACAGATCGTGTCGGTGAATAATATTCTGAATCTGGATTGCCGCTCATAGTTAAGACTTAAATATTGTTTCTTAAGAGAGAGCAAAATTAGATTAACTTGCTTTTAATATTAGAGTTAATAATTATCACACTATGTCAGATTCTGAATTCATGGGCCCTCATACCAAAATTCTCAATATTCTAGCTAAGCTAGATTCACAATCAGAATTGGAACGATCTGGTAAAGTAAAAATCTCTCATAATGATTCGATGTTAGCAATTACCAATGATACTGGAAAATTCCTAAACATCCTACTCTCGGCTATTAATTGTAATCGGGTTTTAGAGATTGGAACATCCGTAGGTTATTCGACTCTCTGGATGGCCCTCACACTCTTACAGAATCGAAAGAGTCTGACCAATCTGAAAAGGAGTATTATCACTATGGAAAATAGCCCTTCTAAGATAAAGAGAGCAAGGAAAAATTTTGTAGATGCAGGAGTTACGGACATGGTAGAAATAGTCGAAGGCAATGCATTAGAGATTCTTGCCCAACTTCCAGAAAAAATCAAAAGTGACTCAATTTGGGGTAACAAATTATTTGACTTTGTATTTTTGGATGCAGATAAAGAAAATTTGATTGAATATTTTGATTTAGTGATACCAATGGTCCGTAAAGGGGGACTGATTGTTACGGATAATATTTTGCTACCAGAAGATTATAGACCATCTATGATAGAATACGTAAATCACGTTAGGGAGAATAAAGACATCCAGTCAGTAACAGTACCTATAGGTTATGGAGAAGAGGTTAGCTTAAAACTGAATTGAATGACTTACCGATAGAGCACAAAACATTCTAATGGATTTGGTAGTGACCGGAATAATTACGGTCATGGAAGAAAATGATGGATCATCTAAAGGGCATGTAAGCAAAAAATTCAATAGTCAAATGGAGGAATAACTTTTTTTGAGAACATTTAATTAAGATATAAGGAGAGATTCAATATGTTAAAAGTTGTTATTTATAATAATTGAATAGGATTATTTATCTAAATTTTCTAGATTATCTTGAAGTGAGTTTGGCATTGCCTTGAAAAGATATTAATTTGAACATTTCATTATCGATATGCCAAAAATAGTTAAATCCAATAGAGAAACTGAATCGGTGACAATCGAACTTACAAAACTAGAGCTTGTTGATCTGATGGATTCAGTTGAATGTATGACTGAAAAGGAACAAAGGAAATTGTTAGAGAATATACCTTCAACAGAAGAGGGTAGGGCTAGATTGGATAGATATAAAGCTATCAATGAGGATCTCAAAAAGATTTTTGAGTATAGATAATGTGCAAAGTAGTTTGGTTAAAGAAACAAATACTAAAGAACTTCTTTTCGCCTAGGTTTAACAGGGTAAATTTGTTCCTAAATGGAATATATCTTAAAAATACTTATCGTAGAGTACTTTAACAATTCTCGTTAATATTTGAAGATCAAATAAAAAAAATTAGGAGAAAAATCAAGACTAGATTTCGACTCTAGTCCTGATAACCCCATTTAAGGACAGTTAGGTTAGCTCTGTGGAGCTACTGGTTTTCCAGTTTCTGTGCTAGTAGTTGATTCGCCTAGTGGAGCTACGGGTGTTCCAGTTTCTGTGCTTGTGCCTGATCCACTTTGTGGGGCAATCATTCTAGATTCGTCAGAGCTGGATGCACTTTCATCTTCGCTTGAGCTGGATTTGTTTTTGTCGTCGTCAGAGCTGGATGCACTTTCATCTTCGCTTGA
>DATELO010000217.1:0-4865 GCA_035276505.1 Candidatus Nitrosocosmicus sp. | reverse complement strand
AAATAAAGTTCACCTCATCTAATGATAAACTGTTCCTTTAAATGGATCTGTCAAATCATATTCAGATAAAAACAATTGGGCACAAATCTGAAAATAAAACTTGAGAATAATTCTAGTGAATCAGTAAAAAAAAGGGGGTTTAGTCCCACTTACTCCATGCAGCCATCCATCTATAGGTCCAAGTGTTGAGTTTAGCACCTAGTGCCGCTATAGGTACACAAAGTACTGCTCCAGCACCTGCTCCTAACGCAACAGGACTGTTATAGAACTTTCCTACCTGTGGTTCAATTGGAGTCATGTATGGAGGCAAAGTGGGTCTAGGATACTTGAATGCCATTTCCAAGGGATCAGCAACTAGTAACAAGTTGATCATATTAAATAGTGGTAGCGACATTCCTACCAACACACCACCAATTAATATAGCCGCGTGTTTGTTTCTCCTTGTTGCCCAGTACGCCAAATCCAATAACATCGCCGATGGTATCCAAACAGGAACCACAACAAAGTCGTATGGATATCCCAATGCAAACCATGCACCTTTGGCAACCCATGTATATATAGTCATTATAGTTGCATAATACGTAGCAGTACCCGGAACGCCTGTAAACAACATATAGTATATAGCTCCTACCACAAGCATTGTGGATTGAGAAATCGAAAATACGACAAATGATGTCCACGCCCAGTCAGTATAGAAGATATAATCTCCTGCGTTGATTGTAAGCAACGTACTGTTAACTGCAACAACAACTATGAACAAATAGTGAGTTGTACGTCTTAACCAGACCATTAGTATGCTGTTCTTATAGGTAGTATATAAGATTTTGTGTATAATATTTTAAAATTCAGATCATTTACGGTTAATTGCCAATCTTAAAGCATATGATTAATTAAGAAGGAATTGGGACAAGGTTTGTATTCTATCGAATAAAATTTAAAAAATAAATGTGAAGATGACGATTTACATTCTTACTGGTTTTTCACCAACAATCTTTAACATCCAGATCATCCCTAAAATTTCGATCACAGTCAAAACAGAGAGAGCATAGATGCCACTTGGTAACGGGTATGCCCATGGATATACAGTAACACCTACATATACACCACCAGCTGTAGCAACCCAACATAAAATAAAGCCCAATACTATAATTCCTTTCATATTTTCGACTCTTCGGCCGATCATACGTTCGATTTCATCGCGACTTGCTCCAGATGAACTACCACTACTACCACTACTACCACTACTACCACTACTACCTGAACCAGTTTGCCCACTAGGTTTATACCCTTTTGGTAAAGTCATTATTTGTAATAAAGATAATACCTTTTTAAATATTGCTATATACCTTTAGCAGTTGGAAACAGTAAATATTGATTTAAATTTAGATTCCTTACCCAAACTCAAACATTAATTTATTGTAAACCTTCTGGAAAAAATATACCTATATATCGTTTTAGCAAATAGAATTTGTGGCTATTTCATTGGTACCCTCAAATAGAATTTCGGAGGGACAAAAAATCCTTAATGACAAGAACACGATAAAAGGCAGTGTCCTAGTCAAGAGAGGCTTTGCTCATATGCAAAAACACGGAGTAATCATGGATGTTACAAATGTAGAACAAGCTCAAATAGCTGAGGAATCAGGAGCAGTCGCAGTAATGGTTTTGGATAAATTACCTTATGATGTAAGAAAAGCGGGAGGAGTTGCAAGAACCGCGGGTGTGAAAACCATATTAGATATTATGAACTCTGTCTCCATTCCAATCATGGCAAAATGCAGAATAGGGCATGTCTCTGAGGCCCAAATGTTAGAGGTTTGTGGTGTAGATATGGTCGATGAGAGCGAGGTATTGACTCCTGCAGATGAGGAAAACCACATTTGGAAGTGGAATTTTACTACACCTTTCGTCAATGGCGCAAAAAATCTAGGCGAAGCATTGCGTAGAATTGAAGAAGGTGCATCCATGATTAGAACGAAAGGTGAACCGGGGACAGGGAATGTCGCCGAAGCTGTTAATCACATAAGGATCCTTAATAAAGAGGTCAGAATGCTTCGTAGCGTGTATTACGAATATGACTATCAGGAGATGATAAAGCTATCTAGGGAATTTAGAGTTTCTCTAGAAATAGTTAAAGAAGTAGGAAGAATCGGTCGCCTTCCAGTTGTTAATTTTGCTGCTGGAGGTATAACCACACCTGCGGATGCAGCGTTCCTGATGAGATTAGGTTGCGATGGAGTATTTGTAGGGTCGGGGATATTCAAATCCGAAGACCCATCTCTGCGAGCTAGGGCAGTGGTTTTGGCAACTACGTTCTATGATGATGAAAAAATATTATTAGAAGCTCAAAAGATGGTTGATGAAAAAAAATCACTTATTGGACTTGATACAAAGAACTTAGATCTCAGAATGCAAGAAAGGGGACCATTAGTATAATGAACAGTCTTAAAATTGGAATACTTAGTATCCAAGGAGATATTGAGGAAAATTCATCTGCGGTAAAGGAATCGTTATTGGAGCTAGAAACTGAAGGACAAATAGTACATTTAAAAAACACTTTAGGAATTGAAGAGCTACACGGGCTAGTAATTCCTGGAGGCGAGAGCACGGTGATGGGTATGCTGTTATCTCTGCAGAAAATTCAGCTAGAATTGTTAATAAAGAAAATTAATGAAGGACTTCCAGTATTAGGTACATGTGCTGGCCTCATCCTCTTGGCAAGAAATGCGCATGATAAGACAATTGGTGAAACAAAACAACAACTGCTACAGACTTTAGATGTTACTGTTGAAAGAAATTCTTTCGGAAGACAACGTGATTCGTTTGAAGCCGATTTAGAAGTTCCCATGTTGGGAAAAGAGCCCTTCAAAGGAGTTTTCATTAGGGGACCAGCAATTACCGACGTAGGAAAAAATGTTCAGATTCTGACTAAATTTGGAAATAAGGTAGTAGCCGTTAGACAAGATAACATTATCGCAACTTCATTTCATCCTGAGCTGGCAAATGACAACAGGTTTCATAAAGCCTTTTTAAGTATATGTATGAGATATTGCAAATCAAAAGAATCAGGCAGGGACCAGTTGAAAAGTTAAGTTACTATAGCTGCTTTAGGCTTGAATAATCAAGCGATATATCCAATAGACTATCTATTATTATTAGATTTGACCGATGGAAATCAATTCTGACTTATAATACCTTTTAAAAATACCATTTACTATGGACAGGTCATAATATGCTTTGAATTCGATCATAAAAGCTTTCAATTAATTATGAACGCCAAATGGCAACAAGATTTTCTTCTCAAGTGCGGGAGGTGGGATTTGAACCCACGAACCCCTGAGAGACGGGATCCCTCATATAGATCTTAAGTCCCGCGTCTCCAAAATAGGTATATTTATTTGGCCAGGCTCTACAACCCCCGCCCGTTAACAGTTATTTCTGAAATACTTATATATATATCATGAATTTATATGCGGAATATTTAATCATCATATCATTATTGTGGATATACATATCCCCATTCAAAATTCAATAAAAATGTATGGAACTAACAGACCATCAAACCCCCGGTAAAGCATCTCATATTTTATTTCTAAGAAGACAAACTACAATAAATAATCAATCAGGTTATAAGTATACAACTGTTCATTTTACCCCCTGCACAATGAGATAAGATGAGATCTTGACATTGACAAAAACAAAAATTTAGTATATTCTTCCACTCAGGCAGGTAAGCTGAAAACCTGACAATCCCAGTCCTGAATATTTTCGCCAAATATACATTTGATGTCTACATCATAGTAATCGATATCAATAGCAGTACTCATAGAAGAATTAAGTTGTTGTTGAATACTTGTACGAATGGTATCGATACCAACAAAGGGATTAGGTAGAGACGGAAGAGCACTGCTGGAATTGCCTACTAAATCAGTGGTATTAGATGGTTGTACTATATATCCTGCAGTAGGTGACAGCAGGAAATCGTTTATAATCGTAGAATTAATCATGCTTTGTGAGTTATTGATGGATGAGCTGCTTCCGCTAATTGTATATGTAATATCAAAAAATGGCTTGATAAAGGCAGTATCGTTGATAATTGTATATGAATTAGAGGAGGATTTCGATATTTGGACTGTGGACAACTCATTTTCTTCAAAACTTTGTGAATAAGAGGGACTTACACCCCAACTTAGCAATAATATGAGCGTTGTATATACTGATAAACTGAATGAATTTGGAATATTTTTTACAAGTATTTTTGTATTATACAAATTACCAATTAATAATTTCATACAAATATAAATATTTTTAATTTGTCAATCGCAAAAAAAATTACGAGATTATGTAAATTTGTTACCCTAAGATGTGACAAACTGTAGCTTATTAACAAGTAAAGTTTTATTTAGTGGCATACATGACAATTGAAACAATCTGGCGATAACCAAGCAGTAATATTATCATGATTAGGAATCAAGGTAGTAAGTTTTTCTGTCTGTCCGGTATTGATTACTGTGGATTTGCAGTTTATTTCAATTTTTGAAATTCATAATCTAGGAAAAATTAACGGTGTTAATGACGATATCCATTACTAATGGCTAGAGCTTACTACACACCAGCCCTCATTGCTTAGGATGAACAAGCCTCTATAGGATTTATCGTTTTGTATCTATTTCCTACTGTTTTGGATATTTAGTCATAGTTTATCCATCATTAACTCTAGATCATACTTAGTACAGTGAGATCTTTCCATCACAATCGAGTGATATTTAAAATATAACAACCACAGAAAGAGCCTTGGGCGGGAATTGAACCCGCGACCTTTGCCTTACCAAGGCAACGCTCTGGCCAGGCTGAGCTACCAAGGC
>DATELO010000216.1:0-15318 GCA_035276505.1 Candidatus Nitrosocosmicus sp. | reverse complement strand
TACCTATCAATGTTCTCGTTTCAACTGGTATGATGTTATTTGTAGGTGGATTTTTTTTAATTGCATTGAGCTTTTCGACGGGCGAATTACTGAATTTTCATGTGTCATCGATTTCTTTGGAATCTATGACCTCTTTATTATATCTTATAACCGTAGGCTCAGCTGGATGGGCAGGATTTTTCTGGGTTCTTAGAAATACGTCAGCATCATTAGCAAATACTTTTGCCTACGTAAGTCCCGTGGTTGCTGTTGCTGTTATTCTTGGGTGGGCCATCTTAAGCGAAGCTATCACTGAGCAGATAGTATTTGCAACCATGATAATAATGGCAGGAGTAGTCTTAATTGCAAATAGGGCGAAATATTGATGTTCCAACCTTCACAATAGAAGCGAAAAAACGATTATTTTATTTGCCAAATATCTGAGTTACTTTAAACATTATTCCTTAAACTTAACAAAAAGAGTAGATAGGTCCTAACTTGCACCACAAAGACTTTTTGAATTTACTTTGAATGTATTGTTTGAATAGGGACGTAATAGATTCTTTTTAACTAAAATTGCCTATTTTTTGTACTCTGAAACTAACCTCGATCAAATAAAAATAATAAATTAATTCCTTCCAATTTTTAAATACTTTTGATTCGTCTCTCGCGTAATTGTATGAATTCATTTCATACACTAGCAAAGGATTAAGTGACTGATGTGAATGAGTCCATCAAAGGTATAACAAAAAATGAGATGCGAGAATCCAGTCATGAATAAGATCCTCGATGCTTATAAACCGATGTGGTCGATAAAACATGCCGTTTCCCTTATGGGTTGGGACTTTGAGACTTTTATGCCCAGAGAAGGAACAGAAGAACGGGGAGTGGCCGATTCTCAGCTTCACATGCTGCACAAAGATCTACTTTTAAATAAAGACTTTACAAGCCTTGTTGAGTCAGCAAAGAAACAGGATAACCTAGGTGACTTTGAAAAGGGTATAATTAGAGTACTTGACAAGGAAATAACTAAACAAATTAAGATACCCAAAGAATTGACTGAAGCAGAATCTTTAGTGAGAATAAGAGGAAATATGGCCTGGAGAGAAGCCAGGGCAAAATCTGATTTTAAGATGTTTGAACCACACTTGCAGAAAATGATAGAAATAAAGAAAGAAATCGCAGCAAAGTGGGGATATGATAAGCATCCCTATAATGCTCTTTTAGATACGTTCGAAGAGCAGCTCACTGTGGATGATCTGGATAAGATATTTGGTGTACTGACACCTCGTATCCAAAAGCTTTTAAAAAAACTCATGGATTCAAATAGCCCGTTTTGTGCGGAAAATAAACTTGGGAAATTAAAGTATGATATCAATAAGGTGAATGAGCTCAATCATGATATCCTTGACCTTCTACAATACGACGACAGGCGTTTTAGAATGGATACTTCAACTCATCCTTTCACGGAGACCATGGGGCTAAACGATGTCAGAATAACTACTCGTTATGAAGGAATTGATTTCAAAAAGTCGATATTTAGCACCATCCATGAAGGAGGTCATGCTTTGTATAATCTTCAATGCGATCAATCCTTGTCTCTCACTCCAATTGAAGGTGGATCTTCACTAGGACTTCATGAATCTCAATCGAGGTTCTGGGAAAACATTGTGGGTAGAAGTTTACCTTTTGTGAAATTGATATCACCTTTAATTAGAAAACAAGTGAATTTTGCAAATCAAACTACAGATGATGAATTATACCTTTATTTCAATAACGTCAAGGCTGATTATATACGAGTTGATGCTGATGAAGTAACCTACAATTTACATATTGCAATTAGATATGAAATAGAAAAGAAAATATTTGAAGGTGATCTCAATGTCTCTGAAATTCCTGAATTCTGGAATGATAGAATGGAGCAATTACTCGGTGTGAGGCCGACTATGGATTCATTAGGAGTTCTTCAAGATACACACTGGAGCAGTGGCCTCTTTGGATATTTCCCAACTTATACTCTCGGAAATTTGGTTTCAGCTATAATTGCTTCAAAGATGCGCAGAGACATGGAGAGCTACGATGATGATATCATAAATGGTAATTTTGATCCAATCAGAAGGTGGTTACGACTAAAAATACACCAATATGGATCTGCATATGCTCCCAAAGTGCTTCTTGAAAATAGTCTAAATGAAGGCTACAACCCCGATTACTTTATTACCTATTTAGAGACTAAATACCTAGGCCCCTAAACCTTCTCTTTTTGCACAAAATGAATCGCATTTGTGATAATTTAAAATCTTTTTATATTGTACGGGGTGAAATAAAAGAATCTAATGGATATCTATCTTCAAGCAACTATAGTTGTTTTAATCTTTATCGTTGCAACAGGCCTAATAGCCATCCCATTTGGTAACCCTAAATTTATTGATAGAGCAATTTTATTAGAATTATCATTTATCACACTATTCATTTTGATATGGAGAGGATACAATAAGGCATTGTATGCTTGCATCCCACTAGCCGTTCTTGTTATTATCGGTAATAGTCTTGCTCCTCCACATGTTGATTTAATGATGACATTTTCTAAACCACTGAATGCAGTTGTTTTGATTGTTGGTGGATATATTTTGCAAATTACTTTGATTTGTACCAGCTGGATGTCCATAATTAATATCAGGTCAAACAGGATGACCACGACAACGCCATAAGTGCTTGCTATTCTGTTTCCAATGGACCGAGTGCATTATTTGACTTTGTAATCATAGATTCTATAAGAAAATATCAAATCATATTGGCTATCTCTCAGTATGTTCTCAATCGTCATCACATTCCTAACCTGCACTCAAGGCAATCGCAATAGGGGCACCGATTTAAACTCTTATGAAAGTCTCTTGGAAAATAACAAATGTCTCCCTCTTGTCTTTTTCATCCAAATTGATATATTGTCATTTTATAACTATTTCCCCAGTTTTTAGTGCCGATTATTATTCCACTATTAAGGATTAGTCGGTTCAGAAGTACTGCAATGATAACACTAGTATATTTTTGAAAATTGCAAATGCCTTATGTTGTTTTTTTAGTTGCTGCTTCTGCTTCTGCTCGGATAGATTGATTTGGTTATAGCTAGTCCTAAAGTCACTTCCTTGGTTCATAAACTAACAATCCTATGCAAATTCATCGAGTGCCGTCGTTTTTTTATTTCTCTTAATAATGAGTATGAACATCTCTGAGAAACAGATAAGGTTTGGCAAAACAAAAACCCTAGCTCCAAGGATAAACACTTGTTTAGAAAAAAACCATGCCACATATCTATATCAACACTAAAAGAATTTTTATATATTATTGCACATTGCTATCTATCTATATGCAAACTAAAACATTGCTTATCTTAATGTTGTTGATTAGTATTAACGTGTTACTACTAGATGATAAAAATGTGTTCGGTCAACCTAACAATAATGAAACAACAAGTTATCTTCTGAATAAAATGATTACTAATTCCCTGAATTTTTCTGATCCAGTTTATCAAGCATATTCAGGAACTTTCATTGGGACTAAAAATTTATCATTGGGTCCACCAGTAATTAGCGAAGATCATGCTATCGAAAAGGCGGTTATGAAAAACGTAGGCAACGTAACTAATAACATGACCTTCATAAATACTCACTTATCAGATGGTGGTATTCAAAGTGCCGCCTATGGTACGATCACAACAGAAGATGGACAGAGTATTGATTGGATTTCTTCAGATATTGGAATAATTAATGACCAGGGAGAATTATTCCATGGCATAGTTCAGTTTGAAATCACTAATAGTTCAGGTTTCTCGTTTTTAAGTAATGCGACAGGTTTTGACAAACAGACTCCTGACATAAAGAGAACAATTTGGCTAATAGAGAAATAGATGAAAGGGCATGTATAGTGGACGCTGCGACTTTTAGAGTATTGAAGAAAGAGTGATGGATTTTTTTACTTTCAACACAGCTCTGAATAATCGAAACGTCACACTGAAATAGTTAGGTTTTACCAAGCCTAGGTGAGGCTGAAATTCTTTAAGTTTATTCAATGCCCTAGCTACGGTAATGATTTAAAAGATGGAGAATCAAAGATAAGAAATTAGATTCTGAGGCCTTGTCAAGGTTCTTGAGAATACCAATTTCGAAATCAAGTAAATGTCGTCGTAAGTTTTCAACCAATCAATTTGGTAAGATATTTAGTATAGTAACAGAGGTAATGGGTTTGTGACTGGCAAGTTAATTTAATTGTCAAGATTGCCTTTACCTATTTCAACTGAAGTTTAAAAACAATTCCGATTTTTTAGTCTTCATTAAATTGGTCTGCCGGGAGTTTATAGGCAAATTTGCAAGCGATCACACTGAGAACACCATATTGAGCTTTCAAATAATTTTGCCAACAAACTGCAAAAATTTAGTTTATGTGATCTTTTTACAGAATAGTTAAATAACATATAAAATTAATATTCTTGATCGATTTCACATTGAACAATCATATTTGCGAGGCTAGCAAATTTGTTGAGAAAATTGACCATGACCATTTTATGAATTATCCCATTTCAATAAAGATTACCGCTCTTTTACACTCTTACACAGATCAGTTTCTCTATCCAATAAACAAATACTAGGGACCAATGAATTTGTACTTAGAATATAAACCTGTTTTAACAATTGTAACATTGTTTATTGTCCTTATTTTGGGTAATGCTGTGCAAGTCTATTCACTAAACGATCACAAAGACCATGGTGCCCATAACTCATCTGAGAATTTACTCCATTATGACCTAAATGAGAATGGTGCGTCAGCCCATAATTCTTCTATAGCATATGCAGAGCAAATTATGGCGACCTGTCAAGATATACTTAATAACAAAGATCATTGTCCCATGATGGCATTAGACGAACTTGATAATCTAACAGCTAACCGTGAATTAGTTTTAGCAACTTTTTTGGATCTCGTTAGCCTTTATGACGAAACTAATTACTCTTGCCATCATGATGGTCACCACCTTGGAATGTGGTTATATGATTATACAGGAAGTCCTAAAGAAGCACTCAAGTATGCTACAATACACTGCGGAGGTTCAGTTTATCACGGTATCTTTCAAAGCTATTTTGAAGGAGAACAATTTGCCAATAATACTTTAGAAAAAAATCAGATTACAATTACAGATCTATGTCCTGTTGGCCAAGAAAACATAAGTTGGCTACACGAACGGGATTGTATCCATGGAATAGGTCATGGATTGATAAAATTATATAATTATGATACTGCCGCAGCAGTTGACCGTTGTAGTGAGTTTGTACCGATATGGACACAGAGTGCGTGCTCAAGGGGTGTATTTATGGAAAACACTGAATACTTCTTTGAAACAGGAAAAGGTGACTTTGACATAGATAGTATTTATTCTCCTTGTAACACAACCGTTGAAAAATTTGCATCTCAATGCTATTACTATTATCCTGCATATTATTTAGTGAAAAATGGTCTCTCGCTAGACTACAATCTTTCAGACGCATTTTCAAATTGCGATAGTATATCTCCAGTAAAATTTGCCAAATTCTGCTATCAAGGT
This sequence comes from Candidatus Nitrosocosmicus sp., assembly GCA_035276505.1. Taxonomy (GTDB): domain Archaea; phylum Thermoproteota; class Nitrososphaeria; order Nitrososphaerales; family Nitrososphaeraceae; genus Nitrosocosmicus. Next base: position 9,746 of record DATELO010000216.1, on the reverse strand, counting down.
ATAGGTAGGCTGCTAGAGACTGCTGCATATACAAATCCCGAATTATCAATCGCGGCTTGTTATGTTGGAAACCAAACAATCTATCATAATGATTGTTTATTAGGAACTCTAAAGACAATCATGAAGGGAGATGCCAATACGGCAGTTGGGTTCAACTATTGCAGTCATTCAAATTTGGACTTTAAAGCCACTTGCTACGAAATTGTTGGATTATGGATTAAGGAGTTTCTTAATACTAGCAAAGAAGAATTGGAATCCGAATGTGCAAAGGCACCTGATATCGACTATGTTGTCAACTGCATAACCGCGAACCAAAAAATTACTACAGATGTACCCATTTTTGAGCCAGTTTAATTGCAAGAGAAAGGTTACTCAGATTAATAACAAATCTTTAGAACCCATGGTAGACGGGAATCAAGAGCTCGATTAACCATATTAGTAGGATCCAGCTTCTTGTCTGCATGCTCGTCTGCATCCCTGCTTGCTGCTTCTGACCTCACCTTATCTTGTTAACTACTTTAGATGCCACATTAGAAATGTCCCATTCCCACTTTTGTCAACTTGGTCCTTATAAATGGCCACCCAATTGCTAAGAAAAGAAAGCTCGCCTCTTGCTTTATCTTCAAAGATCGCTGCTCCAATGCTGTTAAAAGTACCATCCTGTTTGTAGTTACCAATAGCATCAAAATCAAATATCGCTGTACCATTGTCCTTTGTAGAAAACTTTGTCTTTCCTTGAATGTAGGATGTGTCGTTGTTTCTAAGGGTCTCAGAATAATTTCCCTCTACAGTAATATTTAACGTACCGTTAAGAGTTCCCTTACCAGCAAAATTCGAATAAATACCATTGTCTGCAGTTTCTGGTTTTTCACCTAGTGACTGATAAATTTCAACGACAAATGGTTTACCCAAATCCAGTGATCTAGTAGAGTTTGCTTCGTCAAAAGCTTGTACATAAAGCTTATTTGCAACAGTTACGGATGATAGAGTTACAAATCCAACAATGAGTAATAATAATAATAAGACTATATTGCTTTTAGGTCGAAATTTCAATTCAGACTTTTTGATATTATTGGATTATTAAGTTTGTGTCGTATTTTAAAGTCAAAACACGCAATAAGATCTAATATTGGATGGTATTAAAATTAGGGTAATGTACTGAACAAATTTTTCGACATTGATTGATTATGAGAATATTTGCGCGGATTATTCTTTGATTCCAACATAATTGTATATTACAAAAAAAATAAACGACAACACCAACACTAAAAAACTAGATGAGAATGATGTGGATAATCAACCCTCTTTTATCGCTTCGACGACTCCAATCATTTTTGAATTTGGGTAGTGAGTTTGGAGGTATTGCCATCCAGATTGACTCAAGATGGTCCTGTATTCTTCTATTGTCCTTTCTCTTCCCGTTGTGGCGCACATCATATGGATATCAAATAATTTAGAAAAGTGTGGTATGGTTGGTTCTGGCACTATATGTTCAACAATAAATATTTTGGCTTTATCGGGAGCAGCTTTGTAGATATTTGAAAGTATTTGAACGCACTCCCTATCACTCCAATCGTGCAAAATCATTTTCATCATATATAGGTCTGCTGAAGGGACCTTATCAAACATATTACCTTCAATATATTTACAGCGATCTTGTAACCCCATTTTACTGGGCCATGAATCTTTTTGATTCCTTACCACTGGCTCCAATTCCAATATAGTTCCATTGAGATGATCGTACTTTGAATGCAGATGACTGGAAAGATGTCCTTGGCCCCCTCCAATATCACAAATACTAGATACGTTAGTAAAGTCATAATCATTTAGTGCTTCTAAAACCATAGCAGTATGCATTGCTGAATAGCTACTCATTGCATCGTTGAAAACTTTAGAGTAGTCTGAATTCTTGCTTGCATATTTAAAAATATCAATCCCATATTCTGAAGCAAAAGCATTCTGCTGTCCATCCTTAATCATTCGAGGCAAATGTTTCCATATTTGATAATGTTCTGGCCCTTCTTCCAAAAGCAAAACTCCTTGGAGAGTTTGAGGATGATCTTTTTTCAGTATTTCTCCTAAAGGAGTACTAGAGAATCTGCGACCATCATTTTCTTCTTTTGCATAGCCTAACGTGGCTATTGCTCTGAGAATACGATAGGCCATCGTCTCGTCGAGATTCAAATCCTGTGCAATCTGGTGTATATCTATGGGATCTGTTGTTAGGTAGTCGAATATGCCACTCTTGGCACCTACATAAAGTATTTGGCTTCTCCATCTGCCAAATATAATATTTATAGTATTGTCAAATTCAGACATAGGCTTATTCAATCAGGCCTTTTATTATATGTTAACCTGTTTCATTTAGATTGTTGCTGCAGCTGTTGTTATTGTTGTTACTTAAATGAGCAGCATCAAAACAGATGAGTATGTAAATCTTTAAATGAACTACCAATCAAAAGGTCGTTATTATACAAAATGAATATCAAACCCCAGAATGTGTTAGATTATCACGGTAACAACGCTATATTTATGGTTTGGAATTTTAAGGAGGATATGGACGTTAATGATGCTTTTAGAAAAGTTTGTAAATTGGTAATTAATCTGAATAATTCTGCAGATGCCCGGTATCCTGATTCTGGGACAAGTTGTGTAATGGGCATAAGCCATGATGCTTGGATTAATCTTCAACTGCCTGACCCGCTCCCGAGAGAACTAGAGAATTTTTTACCCATAGTTGGTGAAAAACACACGGCCATTTCTTCAAAAGGGGATTTGCACTTTCATATCAGAGGAAATGATATTAGTATGTGTTACGATATGGCCCACACAATATCGGACGTTTTGGAGACTGTAGCAACAAGCATTGAGGAGATTCACGGGTTTAGATATTGGGATGGTCGTACTATTCTCGGATTTGTTGATGGTACCGAAAATCCCCACCAAAACGAACGTGAATACTTTGGTTTGGTTGGCGACAGCGATCCTGCGTATAGAGGGGGAAGTTATCTATTTGTTCAAAAATATATTCATGATTTAACTGCATTTGAAAAATTATCTACCGAAGATCAAGAAAAAGTATTTGGCAGATATAAACTGACTGATGTTGAAATGCCTGAAAACATTAAACCTTCAAATTCTCATATCGCATTGGCCAATATCGGCGATGAATTCAAAATTATTCGCGACAATATGCCTTTTGGAAGCATATCTACCAACGAAATGGGCACCTATTTTATAGCATATGCAAGCACATTCTCTACAGTTAAGAAAATGCTAAACAACATGTTCATTGGATCTCCAGAAGGAAATTATGACAGATTGTTGGATTTTAGCATACCTAAAACCGGAACATTATTTTTTGTTCCAACAATAGATATGTTGGACGATTTTTCATCTGAATAAACCTTGACAACATGTTTATCAAATCTCCTCCAAAATTAAAAATAATCAATATTTTAAACAAGGGATGCATTAAACAATTGAAAGGTAACATTGACACATTCAATTGCGACGTTTGTTTCCTTAACGTATTTTCTGAGATCAACTGGACTTATTCCTCTGATGTCTATGAATATCTGCATGCATTTATCTTTCTGCGATTATCTAGGCTAATATTACCAATAATTGATACTCTTATACAAGTCAGTCGTTGGGCCTAATACATTCTATCTATAGAATTAGACTAAATTCTTAATCCTAACACTTAATTAGATACTGAGTATCGTTCCTTTGCCTCATTTAAAATGGTGAACATATACGGTATAAGCAAATTTCATATCAAGATCTTTACTGATGCTGTGTTTGGAGTTGCGATTACTATTTTGGCAGTTGAACTTCAAGTTCCACACCTAGATGGTATTTCACTTATTAGCAGCGGAGAATTCGCCGAAATTGCCACTACTTTCATCTCTTATATAACGACATTCGTCATCCTAGGTATATATTGGATCACCTATCATGCGGTTTTTAATCCCATTAAACGCACAACCGATCTAATGATATGGATGAACTTGTCTTTTCTAATGTTTATAGCTATAATTCCATTTTCAATTCGATTAATGAACGAGTACAATAACCAACATTCATTCATATTTTACTCTATAATCCAGATAATGACCGGATTGATACTTTTACTTATGTGGCAGCATGCATTAAAAAAGGGCACTTTAGTGAACAATGACCGGGACGAAGTGACACAATTGAATCCCGAAGTTATCCGGCTCACATACTACAGGACAATCATTATACCTATTGCATATACGATCTCAATAGCATTTTCATTTATCAATCCACATATAGTCACTATATTTCCGCTAATTATTATTATTCCGGTGTCTATTTTTCTAAGGTGGAAATACAAAAATCATGGTGATTTGCATGCACATGAAGTGTAGGCGGTAAAACATGAATCTTTATCAATATAACTTGAGGTAAATAGAGAATATATTACTTGTCTTTCCTATCCTTGTTTGCTTCAAAAATAACTCATAAAGCATACAACGATGTTACTGGATATCCTAGATTTAATTTCATACAGATATGAAATTAGGCCCCGTTATTTGAAAATTATAGTGTTTTTGTAAATATTTCTATTTGCCTAACTGATATGCTGAGCTACGCACTAGGTAATAATGAGAAAATTATCATTATCACATACTTTGCTTTATAAAATTTGTTTTTTAACATATTATGTATATGATTGCCAATTATGATAGTTGTAATTATACTGAAGGAAAATGACAATTGAAAAGCACAGAAAAAAATTGCATAATGCTAGCGAACCCCTAAAGGGAAAATATGCTACGTCCACAGAAAATCGTAGACTAATGTGGGAACACATTATCTGGCCCCTTATCCTCAAAATTAACCGGAGCTATTTTACACCCCAAGAATATCACAAGAGGAGGGATGAAATATCTAGACAAAAGGATATTCCAGTTTCAAAAATGGCTGGAGGGATGGTATCTCTATTGGTCAAAGGAATTATTTTACAAGACGGAAAATATTATTCGATTCATTACAAATTAATTCCCTATATGAGAAAAAAAGTCCGTTTGGATTACGAGACAGTTCTCAAAGAAATACGATCAAAAAAATGAATTATCAATTCCTAAAATCATCTTGCATGCAAACAATAGACCATTTATACGACAATTTCCATTTATCATGTTACTAGTAGTATTTTTTTTATGGTCTTTGGTTTTTACTCTGAAATTTTTTCTTAAAGTCATCAAAAAGTATACTCCTGATTCAAGTATGGTAAATCTTTAATAGTTGAGATCTTGATTTCAAAGTAGGAAGTAAAACTATAGAATTTGCAAACAAAAAAAGACCGCTTTAAATTCGTTGTTGACTTTCATGTTCCTGTTATGATGAGTGTGTTGCCATTAATCTTGATATTCTTATCTTTTTCTTTCTTTTTTCAGGGTTTTGCCATATCACCTTCTTTTGATGAATCTTTGATTTCTGACATATATCACGGCAATCAAGGAGGTAGTGATTGGATTCAAACTCAAGGTAATGAGACTGATCAACTAATGTCTGATTATGCAAATATTTTGGCGGTAAATTATTTTAGCAATGGACAAACTCTCAATACTACATTATGGTTGGCATCCAATGCAGAAAATGCTTCCCTATATGATCAGCCACTCAAGACCATTAGATATGGTATGCTGATTGCAATTGTTACACTACCTGAAAATTCAGGATTTAATGGAGCCAACTATGACTATTACATTGAATCAGTCAATGGTACATGGAGTGAATATCTTTATCAATTATCTTCAACTGGAGCCCGTGCACTCGTAGCCTCAAACATTAACTATACTGATTCCTTTGGTGGCTCTACAATAGGGCCCGGGTACGTTAACCTGCGTTTGGATCTTGATTCTATCCATTCTCCTAGTAATTATGGCTTGTCATTTTATACCACTGAATCATTCAAATCAAATGAGGTTAGAGATTATACAAGCTGGATTGCGGTTCCTCCACCTACAATAAACATCTTGACAGAACCAAAGGATATTGTTTTGAGACAGGGGGAGGAGCAGTTAGTTTCTTCTGAATTTGAAACACCACTTTCAAATAATGTTACTAGTATAACGTTTGATAATAGTTCAACATACAGTTTTGATGGTCTGAACGTATCTGCCGAAAGAATTCATCCTACATTATTTAAAATACAGGTTTCACCTCAATCGCCTGTAGGTGTATATAATATACCTCTTGTGGCTTCGATGTTGATACAAACCACGTCATCAAAATTGCCCGCATTTAACGACACTGTGACTGGAAGTGTCCATCCAGAGTTTCAAGTTTCCAAAAAATATCCAACAATTGGTTATATTACTACCAAGGCAAACTTGACAATAGAAGTATTACCACCACTTACTTTGAGTGAAACGTTTATGGGATATTGGCATACTTGGGGTGACGCAATAGCTCTTATCGCTGCTGGCGCAGTTGGCGCCTTTGCCACTTTTGCTATGGATCTACTAAAAAACAGAAGAGGATCATCTAATAAATAAACAAATAAAAATATTGAATTACAAACTACTCCTAATTTCTTTTGTCACAATATAGCATTTCTCTTTTGAAATTATTGAAGCAAGTAACTTTTTAAGAATACTTTTTTGTGTTACTCGTAGTATTACCAATACCTTGTTAGTTTATTTTAGTGATAGTGGCGCATGAATCAAATAGTGTTCACTTTCTTCCATCAGATCGCACTAAATCTATCGCTTCGATGTTTCCTTTTTTCAATTCATTTCTGAGTGCGTGTTTTATTATCCATCGTGTATTAGTGTTCTGAGATTCTGACCATTTTTTCAATAATTTTATCCCAATCTCATAATTATCTTTTAGAATATCGTTGATGTTATTGGCAACTGATTTTTTCACAAACAATGAATCGTCCTCTTTGAGATTCTCTAGTATAGGAAGAATGGGACCTGGGTTTGAGACAAATTGATCAAGTTTTTTTGCCCAAGGGAGTCTTGGTCTCATTCCTTCAGATGATAACCTTCTTACATGTACGTTAGTATCAAGGGACCACCTTAGCATCAATGATGTCATTTCCTTTGGATATTTGATTACAAAGGGACGTACTGCATATTCACCAGTATTACGTTGGGTAATTTGATAGATTGCATTAGTTGATAACTCAAAGTCATCTAAACCATGAGTTTCTACAAAAAAAGCGATTGGCATTATCCAATATCCTTGTTTAAACATCCCGGTTTCATATGGATTGGATGGCCCAAGGATGCTAACCAGTATTTTAATTACCTCTGCATACGATAAAGGTAGATATTCATGTAGAGCTTCTGTTATTGTCCTTATGCGATCTTTTAACTCCAAATTAAGGGTTTTCCTGTCTACGGTATCAATGAAATCTTTCTTTTGGAACAATGGATAAACACCATAGATTTTATCTGCAAGAAGTATTGCAAGATCCTTGCCATAATAATATTTTAGTTTTATGGGTTTATTATTATCATTACTTATCATTTCTTTAGTCAAAATATGAACCATACATAAATAGTTGACTATTTAAGTCGATCTTTATTTCATGAAATTATTACTTGATTATTAGTCTGAATTTGTTAATTTGGTTCTAAATTGCTGTCAACCTTGACAAATTTTAATACAAACCTTGCAATTATGAGATGTTCCAATGGGCAGATTTGCTTTTTTTTTTAAAACGCGAGGTAGATATTAGAAATCTATCATGTATGCAATTTTTTGATAAATCAAGATCGATGGATCCGACTCTATTTTGTGTATGCATTGATTATATAGCAATAGCCTTTAGTCTGACCTCTAATCCAATATTTTCATAATCTTTGTGACTGCTAGTGCCGTTCTCTTTTCTCTTTTACAGTTGTCCGTTTTTCCATCAACCTTATATTTATCAGCGAATTTGTAAAATAAACATAGATAATGAATAATACTGTGACTGAAAATAATTCTCAATATGAACTTGCTCCGGATTTGACAATCCATAGATTGGTCAATGGAATGTGGCAAGTCGCTGGCGGACATGGATATATAGATCATGACTCAGCGATCGAGGATATGCTGAAATACCACGAATCCGGATTTACCAGTTGGGATTTAGCCGACATATATGGACCGGCAGAAGATTTTATAGGTCATTTTAGAAGGAGATTGGTTGAAATAAAAGGAAACGAAGAACTTCAAAGAGTTCAGGCGCTTACAAAATGGGTTCCTCCCCCAGGTAAAATTTCTCAGTCTATGGTTCGGAAAAATATTCAGAGTTCAATAAACAGAATGGGGGTAGAATCATTGGATGTTTTGCAGTTTCATTGGTGGGATTATAATAATCCATATTATATGGATGCACTAAACTATCTATCAGACCTGCGAGATGAAGGAATGGTTAAACACGTTGGACTAACGAATTTTGACACTGAACGCCTACAGATAATGAATGATGCCGGTTTACAAATTTTGTCGAATCAAATTCAATATTCTATTATTGATCGCAGACCCGAAGAAAAAATGGCCCCGTTTTGTGAGGATCATGACATCCGAATCCTTGCATATGGGACTCTTTGTGGAGGGCTTTTAACAGAGAGATTTCTTGGAAGAGAACAGGAGCCTTCTAGTTATGAACTAGATACATTAAGCTTGCGAAAATACAAAAAAATGATTGATGTATGGGGCAACTGGAAATTGTTTCAAGAATTATTATCCACTCTACATGAGATCGCACAAAAACACCGTGTAAATATAGCTAATATAGCTACTAAATACATCTTGGATAAACCTGCTGTGGCTGGAGTTCTAATTGGAGTAAGACTTGGTATATCTGATCATAGAAACAGTAATTCTCAAGTATTTAATTTCTCTTTGGAAAGAGAGGATTTTGAGACAATAGATATAGTATGTAAAAAGGCAAATGATTTGGTTGAAATAGTAGGAGACTGTGGTGATGAGTATAGATGAGATAATCATTATACAAGTTTAAGATTAAATTATCCTTAGGATAGATAATCTTATGTCTTTTTATTACAGAATAATAAAGTTTTAATATTGCCTTAATGATAATGTAGCTATGTGTATAAAATGTGAGTTATTGGCAATTAAACGCAAACAAATGCACTCCAATAGATCAAAGTCATCGAATCAAAATAGTTATACTCAACGGGTTAAATAGTAAACTTTGTGACATTAATTTTGTATCAAAAAATGTGCTTTGTTACATGCATAAAAGCCAAATAATAATTTGAGAAAAAACAAATAAAAAAGAAAGTTAGTCGTTTGCTTGAGCTAATGCATTACTTCCTGTATTAGCTTGGAATTGGAGGCTTATATTATTTCCAGAAGCTATGGAACTTCCGCCAGAAACTACTTGGCTATTTTGTTTTGATTTTTGAGATTGACTAATTATTTGTTTTGCCTTGTTACTCTTTTTTGCTAATGCATCTTCTGAGATTGCAATTGGAGCTAAACCAATGCAAGTGCAAGAACAACTGCTGTTGATACTAGTAATGTTTTAGTTGTATTCATACCTGTAAATTTTATTAAGAAAATTCAATATATATTGGCTATTTTAGAGGTTTCTTGTGAATATGTTTAAGTAATATTGAACAGAAAAATCTTACAATAAAGCTTAAATGATTGGGGTTAATACCTTTTTTGCAGTTGTTATACGAATTCTAACTATTGATTTTTGCGTTAAAGATCTTTAACTATCTTCTGATGTAATATGAGCT
>DATELO010000215.1:0-2335 GCA_035276505.1 Candidatus Nitrosocosmicus sp. | reverse complement strand
TCCATGGGATTTTCAGTCTGACAAAGCTGATATTATATGGCGATATATTGCAGCTCATGCGGATAAACTACAAAAAGATGGCTACTTAAATGGAATTTAAGAATGGTTATTCAGTAATTCCAGTTAATTTTTTACAATTTGTTATATATGGATTGAAAGCATTAGATGTTCTACGCATTATTAAAATTCAAACTTATTCAAAATATTTAATAATTAGATGAGGGCTTGCTGCATAGCATATTATTGTCAAATGCATAAATTATCTGCAGTTCAAATACATAGAATAAGGTACTTTTAGTAATGACTTGTTCTAAAAAAATGTGATTTAGAAACGAAGAGCAAGCAGTCATGGTCCAAATATATACTCGAATAAGTTAGTAAATTCTCCACCATACAAACTGACAATATCATCGTTCAGTCACTTCACTAGCGTAGGTAATCCCAAATGTTGTAGGGTATTGACATATTTTTAATATTAATGTCTAGTTACACTATTGGTATCAATTCATAATTGCACATCATCAAAGAAGGTTGATTGTTTGCAAGTGGGGTTGCTTATCTATCATGCTCTATTCATCGGAACCAGATGTTCTAACTGTAGAAACTCAAGTACCTGTCCTCTATTATTCCGTTACTGCTAATCCTATTATTTTGGATTATACACAATTGTTTGTATAGTAGATCTATTGCAGCCATTTCTATTAATTCTCCCATTGAAACCTGATACGCAAATTCTTGAATATCTAAATCTCTTACTTTATCTACAAACAAGGATTCCGTCATTCCTTGCTTTTTTACTCTCTCCAATAAGAGAGAGAATATTCTCTGTAAATGATAATTTATATGAATTTCCTTTGCCTCATCTAAATCCACTCCATAGATATCAGATATTTTGATATTAATTCTCTTTTCATCTTCTTTTAATATACTCTTATGTGATATATCTATAGCTGATTTACCTCTCAATTTTGTAGATTCAATGTTCGTGGGGTCACTATTATTGCCATTATTATTTGGATTTTGCATTTGTTTTAATATCAATTTAATTTACTAAGCTTTTTTCTTATTAAGCTATCCCTTTTTTACTTGACAATAACACTACTACCATTATTTTATTCCCTCTTTGTTCTATTATTGATTGTAATTTTTACAAAAAAAGGAATAAAAAGGTGATCGACTAAAACCCAATGTGCAGTCGAAAGATAACCTAGAAGACAACAGAAATAAGCCAAAATTCATTTTTATTACAGGTGGAGTAATGTCAGGACTAGGCAAAGGTGTAATAACTTCATCTACGGCTAAATTATTACAATTACTAGGTTTGAAGACTTCATGTATTAAGATTGATCCATATGTAAATTATGACGCAGGAACAATGAATCCAATTGCACATGGCGAGGTTTTTGTTACTGAGGATGGTGGTGAGTGCGATATGGATATTGGAAATTATGAACGCTTTCTTGATATTGCAATGACAAAAGATCATAACATTACAACTGGTAGGGTATATTCAGATGTAATTCATGCTGAAAGGGAAGGAAAATATCTTGGCCAATGTGTTCAGATTATTCCACATATTACAGATGCTATAAAAAACAAATTACGGAAAGTTACCAATGATGAAGCATTAGATGTTGTAGTTGTAGAATGTGGCGGCACTGTGGGTGACATAGAAAGTCTTCCATTTCTTGAAGCATTAAGGCAGATAGAACTAGAAGATGGTCATTCTAATACGTTATTTATTCATGTTACTCTCGCCCCGGTATTGGATGTTGTAGGCGAACAAAAGACAAAGCCAACCCAACACAGTGTCCAAGAGCTACGACGAATTGGAATACAACCTGACATTTTGGCTGTTAGATGTAAAACACCTCTCACTTCCGAAGCTAGACATAAAATTTCGTTATTTGCCAGTGTAGAAGAAAAATGTGTTATTTCATGTCATGATGCCCCATCTATTTACAAGGTTCCAGAAGTTTTAGAAAGTCAGGGAATGATCAAGGTTATTGCTGAAAATTTGTTATTAAAGAAATGCTCTATACAATGGTCTAATTGGAAATCAATTGCAAAATCATTTTATGAGTATAATGGCTCGATAAAAATTGCAGTAGTGGGAAAATATGTTACTCTTCCAGATAGCTATGTCAGCGTCTATCATGCTCTGTCACATGCAAGTGCGCATATTGGAAGAAAAGTAGAGATTGAATGGATTGATTCGGAAGAATTTGAACAGAATGGAAGAGGAGGAGGAGCAGGTGATAATGATAATAATAAAAGTCTTACCTTGCTTAGGAAATTTGACGGTGTACTTGTTCCTGGCGGATTTGGAAAAAGG
>DATELO010000214.1:0-5192 GCA_035276505.1 Candidatus Nitrosocosmicus sp. | reverse complement strand
CCCGGGCTAACATAATGTATTTAAACTTCATACAGTGCATACAGCGAAAAGCAGATTTTTAAAAAAATAAATTATCAATTTTGTGATATCATATATAAATTAAAATGATTTGACTTTTTATTTGACTATATGACTTTCACTTTGACTATTTGATCTCTATTAATGACTATTATATAGTAAGCAGACCCAATGTACAAATGTCGCGAGTAACACAAGCAATGGTATCCTTGGTTATAGAAGAATATTCAAGAGCCCAAACTCTTGACCAAATTGTTCATAAAACTAATTTATCAAAAGGGTCAGTATACAATATTACAAAAAAATGGAAAAGTCAACTTGGAGAAGGAAATGTTGATGAAGTAAGAAAGTTTCAAAACTCGATGAAGAAATCCGGTTTGACAATCAAAGATTGTGCTTTGGGTTTTCGAATATTTAAAATGTTAGAAAAGTTTAATCTGCATGATGATTTTGAAAAGCCCCTCACTGATTTGACTTGGGGTGAATCAGTCCAAACAGAGAGGATGGATGTTTCAGATCAAGAATTCGCGAGTCATTTTGTTTCAGAGGATTTGAATGACAAAGAAAATGCTAGAATGCAAGGGAATGAAATTTTGTCATTTCTAGCAGATATATATGATCCATGTCAAAAATACAGTATCAAACCTACAAACATCATTAAATGGATTCAAGATCTACTAAATAACTTTTCAAAGAATGATTTACCTGAAATCAAAATAAGTAATAATAGCGACATATACGATTCCTCAAATAATCAAGGGTTAGTAGAAATACCCTTAATTACACAAGTTGATACATTTCTGGAGGGCAAAAAGCAGCAATACTCTGATCTAAGAAAAAAAATTTCTCAACTCAATGGAGAATTGAACAAAGTTTTAAAAAAATATCCCATAAATCCGACGATTTAAAAAAAATAGAAGAAAAAGAAAAAGTGACACTACAGTATCTCCATTGGTATGAAAATCTAAAGTATTTGTTAAAAAATAATTCTGGGATTGAAATAGAACAAGTAATTAATGATTTTGTAAATATGATAATTGAATTTAAGGTCTATGACTTTGACACCCTGGAATTAATTAGAGATTATATGAAAATGAAATCCCTCAAGGGTGAGCTTATTGAAATCCAAACTGAAATAGATAAAAAAATCCCAATAAGGGATAGCTTGCTAACAGAAATCCAAGAGCTGAACCTAAAGAGGATGCAAGTAAATCAAACATTAAGAGTCTATAGAACATTAGAGGCGATGAGTTTTGGATTAAAGGAATTAAAACAACTATGGTATACAGTCATAGAAATAGCAGCTGCAAACAACATAAAAGTTGAAGAAGCAGTAAAAAAATTTTTATGGGATCTGCAGAATGATTATGACAATAAACTTGGCTTTGAAATTGCTGTAAGCCGATTAGAGTCCAAGAAAATGCAATTGGAAGAGGAATTCCCATTGATCAAAAATCAAAGGCCGACTCAATTAACAGTTAGCGCATCACTTGATTATTTAAAGAACAAAGGTGTAACTGACTTAGATATTATAAGAATGAGCGATCTCGTTCGTATTTTTATTGGTAACAATTTACTTTCTAACTATGACGACACGAAGATAATCAGAGACAACCCATGGTATTTTTTCATATCGGATTTTACAATAGTAAAAGACCTGAAATTAGAAATAAAAACCCTAATATCAATTCGAGACAATATCAAAAGAGAGATCGATAATACGTGGTTATTAAAGGGACCAGTCAAAACAGGTTATTTAGAAACTATGCTTAATCCTTACGGATTAGATGGACAGGCCAATCAAAATAATCTAAAATCAAATTAGATATATGTGGTATTGCAAGTAGAGCTCCATATCGTTACCCATCGCATAAACATATTCTCCAAAATGGTTATCTGATTCTCAATTATTATAATGAACAACATGATTTAATAAACCAAAATATTTTTAATTGTGTACACCATGGATTTTACAAAAAATACAGTAACAAATTTGTTTTCGTTTTCAGTGTTATCTATAGTTTTGATGGGAGGCATGCTAACGGTTTTGCCAAATGTTCATGCGCAGGCATCAAATAATGCCACATCAAGCGAAACAGGTGAACCTGAAACCCCACTTGAATTTATTTCTGTAATAAGAGGCCTATTGAATCAAACAGTTGTAGAGTATACTAACCAGAATTATACAGGAGCAGAAGAACTTGCCACTGCTGCTTATCTGGACAACTATGAGTATGTGGAAGGACCATTAGCTGAAATAGACAGACCTTTAATGGAAACTACTGAAATTCAAATGAGAGAAGAATTACGCAAAATGATCCTAGACCAAGTCTCAGTAGAAGAGTTACAATCTCACATTGATGAGATAAATGTCAATCTAGACAAATCTGTAGAGTTATTATCTAACTCTACGGCATAAAGTAAACCAGACAAGATAACTGGATAAAACTTTTGCCTAGATATACATACACACCTTCTTGTATTTGGACCCTTATTGGGTGGGTGCCATCAACAGTACGAGCACTTTTAAGAGAAACTACGTGCTGGTAGATTTTTTTCGTATTGATCAATTGTCAATTGATTCTAGCAGTTCATGATATTACTATTTTGAGTTTGATTTTAAAAATGGATTTGTATTATAGAAACAGGTTTAGACTATTAAATTTCAGTTCGATACAAGAATTATCTGATTCTTAAATTAGTAATAGAATTCTATAAATATCAGTTTCACTATATTATGAATAATTTTGACAATGGGCGATAATGTTCAAGCTATTCAAAATGATGAAAATGCTCTCGATCGCCTTTACGGATTAATTAAAAATGTTAAATCAAGACTAGACATCTTGGTGGGTGTAGATGGTTTGATTTTGTTAGGTTCTTACCCAGAATTCTCTGAACTCTGCGAGCAACTCAAACAACAAGGCAGTACAATTAGAGGCATTATCAAAAGCCCCTCGCAAAATTATCCTGATTTTCAATCTATTTTTAAGTCATTTACAGTAATAAAACAACTCGATGACATTAGAGGAATAGTCGCAACTTCAGAATCAGAATATATTAGACTCAATTGCAATGCAGCCGGTACAACAATCTTAAACGGTATATACAGCAATAGCGAGGACCTCTTATCAGTTTCACATACTTATTTTGAAGCATTATTTTCGAATGCTGTATATTATAAAACCCAAAATGCGGGTACAGATGTTGAACTCAAAATAGATGATCATGTAGGTACATCTGCACCAAGATTTGAAATCGACAAGAAAATCGCTGATAAAATATCTTATTTTATAGATAGCTCTGAATTCATTTACATCTATTCATCGATTGGCGGAATGTTATTTGAGTTTCAAAATTACTTTGAAAATTTTAGTTCAGTTATAGCAAAGGAAAAAAACGACTTGCAGGGCGGTGTTAGATGGCTAACTTCGATTAGAAACAAAAACGATATAGATCTAGTAAAATCACTTGCTAAAAGTGGAGTAAAGATTCGTCATATCAATGAAAAGCCAGCTTTTGATTTTGCATTATCGGATCGGTTTTTTGCATCAACGATTGAAAGAATTGATGACGGGAGGATGGTAATAGACAATTTGTTTTTAAATGATGATCAAGCAAATTTAAGTTTCTATAACATAATATTTGAAAAACTTTGGAAAAATGGAATGGATTTTGAAGAAAGGGTAAGCGAAATCGAAAATGAAGCAGATGATAAAATCGACATAGTATATGATTCAAATGATGTAATGCATAGAATTTATGAATTATTTGCTTTAGCTAAAAAAGAGATTCTCATTATACTTCCTTCCACAAACGGATTTTATCGCTCAGAGCTGGAAGGCGGCTTTAGAATGCTAAATGAATTGGGACTCAAAGGAGTCAAACTTAGAGTGTTAACTATTCCGGACTCGGAGAACGCACACGAAACTAATAAAATCAAATCTAAATATCGAAATATCGCCTTCAAAGATTTAGAACCGACAATGGCGTCATTTAACAGGATCCTAGTTTTCGATAACAAGACTACAGTAATCTGGGAAGTAATAGACGATGATCAACAAAAATTTACACAGGCATTGGGAATGGCAGTATTTGTTGAAAGCAATAAGACATCTGAAACAATAACTGTTATTTTCAATAATCTTTGGAATCAATCAGAAATACACAAACGCCTTAAGGATGCTCATGAAAAACTAAAAGGTCAAGGTAAAATGCAGAGTAAATTTATGGATTTGGTCGCTCATGAGTTACGGACCCCTTTACAATCTATTTTAGGGATTACCGAAATATTAAAAAATGAAATCAAAGACAATGATCAAAACTTTTTGTTGCGTATTGCTATATCTAATGCAAAAAAACTTCACAGATTATCGGAAAATATATTAGATATAACACGGCTCGAAGGTAATATTCTTTACTTAAATAAAGAAAGATTTAGTTTTAATCACTTAGTAACATATGTCATTGCAGATTTTGTTAACAACATTGAATACAACAAATTTATAACTTTTGAGTACCGAAATTTTGATAAAGAGTATTTTGTATATGGTGATAAATTTAGGATAGGTCAAGTAATCCAAAATTTAGTCGACAATTCAATGAGATTTGTTAGGAATCGAGGAAGAATAATACTAACATTAAGTGGGAAAAGAATCCATTCTAAGGACGTAGTAGAATTAAGCGTAACTGACGATGGAGAGTCCCTCAAACCAGAAATTCTAACGCGATTATTTACGAAATTTGCCTCAGATTCGTACTATGGTGCTGGGATTGGACTATTTTTGTGTAAAAAGATTATTGAGGCTCACGGCGGCAGAATTTGGGCCAAGAATAATCATGACATGAAGGGATGTACCTTTAGTTTTGGTATACCACAATAGCTACGGTTTAAGACCGCATCGATAGAAAAAAAGAATATACAAG
This sequence comes from Candidatus Nitrosocosmicus sp., assembly GCA_035276505.1. Taxonomy (GTDB): domain Archaea; phylum Thermoproteota; class Nitrososphaeria; order Nitrososphaerales; family Nitrososphaeraceae; genus Nitrosocosmicus. The sequence continues at coordinate 248 of DATELO010000214.1, read as the reverse complement.
CCAGTAATATCCTCTTCTCTTATCTTTTTGAATATTACTTCTACATGTATCAATCATTATCAAGGGGTCTAGCCCAGCCACCTTCTTTTAACGATTTCCCTGGTTGCGAATCTGCCAGGTTCCAGCTAATAATCTTTTCAATATCCATTTTAATAGTAACATCATCTCCTGTTGAAAGATAATTTGAAATACTTGGATTACCAAAAGCCTCTGTCCTTACATATTTTAAATGTATCAAGCGGTTGAGT